>NZ_BAAHBM010000036.1:0-34269 GCF_054776675.1 Angustibacter aerolatus | reverse complement strand
CCACCGGCGAGGCCGCGCGCCAGCTCACCGCGGCGCTGCGCGAGCAGCTGCCGCAGGCGATGGTCGGAACCGCCGCGGGCACCGCCCAGGAGGCGCTGGCCGAGCTGCAGCGGCTGGCCGACTGGACCACGACCGGCGTCGGCGTCGCACGCACCGCGCTCGACGCGTACGCCGTCGACCTGGCGGCGGCGCAGCGCACGCACGCCGTCGGCCGCGGCGAGGTGCACGACGCGGCCGACCGGCTCTCGCGCGTGGTCGCCACCTTCGAGCTGTCGCTCGACGTCGACCTGGGGCCGGTGAGCATCGACCTGCCCGACGTGCCGCTGCCCGACCCGGTGGGCACCGCGCGCAACGTGACCGAGGTCGTCGCGCTGGCGGTCTCCGGGCTGCGCACCTGCGTGCGCGGCGCGGAGGACGCGCAGCTCGCCGTCGACCGCCTCGAGCGGGCGCTGGGCGACGCCCGCGGCGACGCCGCGCTGGCCGGACGGCGCGCACCGGCCGGGTTCAGCGTGCTCGACACCGCGGTGATGGCCGCCCAGTCCTTCGACGCCGACCCCGACCACGAGCACCTCGACGAGCGGCAGTGGGCGATGCTGCAGCGCGCGCTGGCCGCGATGTCGCCAGCCGACCGCGCCGCCGTCGACGAACTGCTCGCACGGGTGCCGGACGCCGCCTCGCGCGCCGCGGTGCTGCAGGTGCTGACCGGCGGCGCCGACCTCGGCACCGCCACGTTCTTCGCCGACCGGCTCGCCGCGCTGCCCGACGCGCTGCGCGCCCAGCTGCTCTCGGCCTCCTACACCGACGACGGCCCCACCGCGCTCGGCGACCCGGGCGACCCCGACGTCCCCCGCTTCGACCAGACCGACCAGACCACCTGCGGCTCGACGTCGCTGCTGGCGCTGGCCGCGCAGTCCGACCCCCTGCTGTCGCTGTGGCTGCTCACCGGCGACCGCCCGCCCGGCTGGACGCCGCCGTACCTCCAGGGCCTGCCGCCCGACGCGTGGGACCTGCCCGACGCCGACGACCGGCTCACCGCCGCCCAGCAGGGGATCCACGACGCGACCAGCGCCGGCGGGTGGCCGCAGGCGCTCGGCACCACGCCGTGGGACGCCGCGTCGGTCGCCGACGACATGCGCGGCACCACGGGCACCGGGTACCAGGCGGTGCTGCTCGACGACCAGAGCCGCACGCAGCTGTCCGACCTGCTCACCCGGGCCGCCGACGCCGCGAACGCCGGCACCCCCGTGCCGCTGTACGCGGGGGGCGACGGCGCCGACGGCATCCCGCGGCACGTGGTGCTCATCACCGGCTACCGCGACGGCACGTACGAGATCTTCGAGCCGAGCAGCGGCGAGGTCTACGAGGTGCCCGAGTCGCAGCTGCTCGACGGCGGCGGCGACGGGCCGGCCGGGCTGGGCGGCTGGGAGCACCCCGACTGGGTCGTGCTGCCGGAGGCGGGCTAGTGGCCGGCGACGAACCGGCGGTCACCGGGCTCGACCCCGCCGCGCTGGCCCGGCTCCGTCGCGAGCTGGACGCCGCGGTCGCGGCGCTCGAGCAGGCCCGGCGCGACCTCGGCCGGCTCGACGGCGGAGGGCTCGGCGAGGGCGCGGCGGCCGTCGTCGACGAGACCGGCACCGCCTACGACGACCACCTGCGGCAGCTGGCCGCGGCGGTGCGCGTGCTCGAGCAGGCGCTCGGTGCGCAGGGTGACGCCGTGGCCGGCACCGACCGCGACCTCACGCTGTGAGCCCCGGCCCGGCAGCGGGCTGGAGCGGCGACGCCCGGTCGGTGGCCGCCCTGGCCCGGCTGGTGGTGCTCGACCGGGTCCCGCCGACGGTGCTGCGCCAGGTCGCCACGGTGGTGCGCACCGCCGGCGTCCACGAGGTCGCGGCGCTGCCCGACGTCCTGACCCGGACGCCGGCCGACCGCGCGCTGCGGGCCGCGCTGGTGGCCGCGGCCGCGGCCGGCACCGGCATCGTGCACGACGAGCGGGTGGCCGACTGGCTCGACCGGGTGGCGGCGACGTCGGTCGCGATGGTCGCCGCCCGCACCCGCCCGGTCGCCTAGTCGCCCACCCACCCTGCACGGATGCCCGGTGTGGGCCTAGATTCGACGTCATGGACGACGCACACGTTGTGGTGCTCTTCGGGGCGACCGGAGACCTCGCGAAGCGCAAGCTGCTGCCCGGGCTGCTGCACCTGTGGCAGACCGGCCTGCTGACGAACTTCCGCATCGTCGGCACCTCGCTCGAGGACGTGCCGCGCGACGACTTCATCTCGATGGCGCGCAAGGCCGTCGACGAGTTCAGCAACCGCCCGCTCACCCAGGCGCAGTGGGACGAGTTCGCGGCCACGCTGCACTGGGCCTCGATCGGCGACGGCCCCGACGCCCTGCGCGACAAGGTGCTCGAGCTCGAGGCCGAGCTGGGCGGAGAACCGCACCGGCTGCACTACCTGAGCGTGCCGCCGGCCGCCGCGCTGTCGTGCATCCGGCTGCTCGGCAAGGCCGACCTCGTCGAGCGGTCGCGGGTCATCATGGAGAAGCCCTTCGGCACCGACCTGGCCAGCGCGGTGGCGCTGAACGCGGCCGTGCACGAGGTCTTCGACGAGACCCAGGTGTTCCGCATCGACCACTTCCTGGGCAAGGAGGCGGCGCAGAACATCCTCGCGTTCCGCTTCGCGAACGGGCTGTTCGAGCCCATCTGGCACCGCAACCACATCGACCACGTGCAGATCGACGTGCCCGAGACCCTGGGCCTCGGCGGCCGGGCCGGGTTCTACGAGAACACCGGCGCCTACCGCGACATGGTGGTCACCCACCTGTTCCAGGTGCTCGCGTTCGTGGCGATGGAGCCGCCGACCGAGCTGGAGCCGCGGGCCATCACCGAGGAGAAGAACAAGGTCTTCCGTTCGATGAAGCCGCTCGACCCCTCGGACGTCGTGCGCGGGCAGTACATCGGCTACCGCGACGAGCCGGGGGTGGCCGTCGAGAGCGAGACCGAGACGTTCATCGCGCTGCGTTGCTACATCGACAACTGGCGCTGGGCCGGCGTGCCGTTCTACCTGCGCACCGGCAAGCGGATGGCGGAGGGCGCGCGGATCATCTCGATCGCGTTCAACGAGCCGCCGCGCAGCATGTTCCCGCGCGGGTCGGGCATCGGCACGAACGGCCCCGACCACCTGACGTTCGACCTGGCCGACGCCTCGCGCATGTCGCTGTCGTTCTACGGCAAGCGTCCCGGCCCGGGCATGAAGCTCGACAAGCTGAGCATGCAGTTCGCCATGCAGGAGACCAGCTGGGCCGGGTCGGTGCTCGAGGCCTACGAGCGGCTGATCTACGACGCCATGCGCGGCGACCACACGCTGTTCACCACGGCCGAGGGCATCGAGCGGCTGTGGGAGGTCTCGACGCCGCTGCTCGAGAACATGCCGTCGGTGCGGCCGTACCACGCGGGCTCGTGGGGGCCGAACGCCATCCACCAGCTCGTCGCACCGCGGGCCTGGCGCCTGCCGTTCGAGCGCGCGTGGCGCAAGCCGAACCCGCAGGGCGGTTGAAGAGGTCCGGACACGACTGTGGCTACGACGCTCCCCGAGGGGACGTCGTAGCCACGGTGCGTGCGGGGTGCTGCGGTCAGCGGTGCCGGAACACCAGCCGGCCGCGGGTGAGGTCGTAGGTGCTGAGCTCCACGACCACGCGGTCCTCGGGCATCACGCGGATGCGGTGCCGGCGCATCTTGCCGGACAGGTGCGCGAGCACCTTGTGCCCGTTGGACATCTCGACGCGGAACATCGCGTTGGGCAGGGACTCGGTGACCGTGCCCTCGACCTCGACGACGTCGGTCTTCGCCTTCGCCATGTGGCTCCTCTCGGTCTCGAGCGTCCTGCTCACCACGGATCGGACGCCAGGTCAGGAGACAGACCTGACCACGTCAAGTGTAACGGGTTTCCGCTGACCGGTCTTCCCGCTCGCCTCGATCCGGTGCCGCCGCGGTCAGCCGGCGGCGGAGATGCGCACCATGGTGCCGGCCGGGTCGCGGAAGGCGCAGTCGCGCGGTCCCCACGGTTGGTCCATCGGCTCCTGCATCACCTCGTACCCGCCGGCGCGCACCTTCTCGAAGAGCGTCTCGAGGTCGTCGGTGCGCAGGTTGACGCCGGGCATCGACCCCTTCGCCACCAGCGCCGCCACGGCCTCGCCGTCCTCGGGCGAGCGGCCGGCGCGGGCGTTCACCAGCACGACCTCGAGGCCCTCCTGGCCGGGCGCCACCAGCGTGAGCCAGCGGAACTCGCCCTGGGTGAAGTCGGTGCGCACCTCGAGGCCCAGGGCGTCGCGGTAGAAGCCGAGGGCGGCGTCGTACTCGTCGTCGATCGTGATGAAGCAGTGCGCGATGGAGATCGTCATGACCTCGACGCTAGGGGCGCCGGCCGCGCGGCCGCTTCTCCGTTCCTGCTCGGTCTGGTGAGGACCTTCGCGATGCAGCCGGGGATCACGCCCGACGGCTCGTGGTCGCGCGCCCGGTAGACGCTCGGCGGTTCGCCGACGAGCTCGGTGAACCGGCTGCTGAACGACCCGAGCGAGGTGCAGCCCACCGCCATGCAGACCTCCGTCACCGACAGGTCGCCGCGTCGCAGCAGCGCCATCGCCCGCTCGATGCGGCGGGTCATCAGGTAGCCGTAGGGCGTCTCGCCGTACGCCGCACGGAACAGCCGGGAGAAGTGCGCGGGCGACATGTGCGCCGCGGCAGCCATCGTCGGCACGTCGAGCGGCCGCGCGTACTCGCGGTCGATCCAGTCGCGAGCCCGCCGCAGGTGCGGCAGGTCGAGCAGCGACGGCGTGGGCACCCGCCGAGCGTAGGCCGCTGCCCTGGTCCTGCACAGGGTCTCCGAGCCGTCTGCGCACGGAACCTTGCGCGCGGTCGCAGCCCGGGCGAATGCTGTGCCCCGTGAGCACGCAGGCGTCCTGGACCGGGTCGATGCCGGACGTGTACGACCGGCTGCTCGGCCCGGTGAAGTTCGCCCCGCACGCCCGCCACGTCGCGGCGCTGGCCGCCGACCTCGCCCCGCGCGACGTGCTCGAGCTCGCTGCCGGCACCGGCATCTCGACCGCCGAGCTGGTGCGCGCGCTGCCTGGCGCCCGGGTCACCGCCACCGACCTGAACCCGGCGATGGTCGCGGCGGGCTCGGCGCGGGTGCCTGGTGCGACGTGGCAGGTGGCCGACGCCCAGCAGCTGCCGCAGCCGGCAGCGTGCGCCGACGTGGTGGTCTGCCAGTTCGGCGTCATGTTCTTCCCGGACAAGCCTGCCGCCCACGCGCAGGTGCGCCGGGTGCTGCGGCCGGGCGGCGTGCTGCTGGCATCGATCTGGGACGAGGTGGCCGCCACCCCGTTCGCCGCCGCGCTCGACGCCGCGCTGCACGAGGTGCTCCCCGACGGCCCGCCCGACTTCGTCACCGCCGTCCCGCACGGGTACCACGACCCCGACCGCATCCGAGGGGACGCCGAGGCCGGCGGCCTGCGGGTGCTGGCCGTCGACCACGTCGTGCTGCCGGGCCGCGCGCCGTCCGCCGCCGCGCTCGCCGAGGGCTTCTGCCTCGGCACCCCGCTGCGCTTCGCCCTCGAGCAGCGCGGCCCCCTCGACGCCCTCCTACCCGCCGTCGCCGCCGCCATGACCCGCCACCTCGGCGACGGCGAGGTGCACGGCGACCTCGCCGCCTGGGTGCTTCGCGCCGCACGCCCCACCGACTGACGGCAGGCGTCAGCCGCCGCCGACCAGGCGGTCGAGGGCCTGGCGGGCGCGGTGCTCGGCGTGGGTCAGGCCGGGTGGCGCGCCGGAGGTCCAGACGACGGCGCCGGCCTCGACGACCCCGGCGAGCCCGAGCTGGTGGACGTGGTGGTGGTGCCGGCTGCAGAGCAGCGCCGCGTTGTCGAGGTCGGTCGCGCCGCCGTGCTGCCAGGCGACCAGGTGGTGGGCGTGGCACCAGTCGGGCTTCGCGGTGCAGCCGGCCCAGGTGCAGTGGCCGTCGCGCACCGCGAGCGCCCGGCGCTGCGAGGCGGTGAAGAGCCGTTCGGTGCGGCCGACGGCGAGCGGCCCGGCCGCGCGGTCGAGCAGCACCGGCACGACGTCGGCGTCGCAGGCCAGCTCGCCGAGCAGGCGGTCGCTCACCGGTACGCCCTCCCCGATCGTCGCGGCCTCAGCACCCGCCTCGCCCCGCAACCGGTCGAGGGGCACGGTGACGACGAGCCGCACCGGGGCTCCGTGCCTGCTGCCCGAGGCGAGCAGTCCGCCGTCGACGAGGTGGCCGAGCGCATCGTGCCGCCGCTGGGTGGCCGAGCGCGGGTCGGGTGCGCCGTCGGCGGCGGGCGCGGGTGCCGAGTGGGCGTCGAGCAGCGCGATGAGGGCGTGCCCGGTGCCGCGGGTGAGCAGCCCGCGCACCGCGACGGTGCCGCCGTCGAGCGGCGTGACGTCGAGGTGGCGCTGCTCGTGCTGCAGCCGCTCGTCGCGTGCCAGCCGCTCGTCGTGGCCCGGGTCGAGGCGGGCGACCAGCCGGGTGGCGAGCCGTCGCAGCTGGTGGGTGGGCAGCGGGTGGAAGCCCGGCGCGGCGTCCGCACCGACGGCGCTCGCGTCACCGGAGGCCGCTCCCACCAGGAAGGCCTGCGCACGCTGCGCGGTCGCCGAGCCCCGCGCCGCGTCGACCGCGCGCACCGCCTCGACCACGACATCGACCTGCCGCGGCGAGACCGCCCCGGCCGCCAGCGCCGACGCCGTGCCGGCCAGCGCCGGGTCGGCGAGGTGGTGCGCGCGCCGCGCCATCGCCTTCGCCGCGCCGGGCTCGAGCACGGGGTCGTGCGCCTGCGCCCACTCGGCCACCCGCCGGTGCCCACCCAGCCCGGCGAGCCCTCGCTGCTCCGCCTCGGCCAGCAGGGTCAGCTGCTCGGCGTGCAGCGCGCGCACCTGCCGGGCCAGCTCGGCGAACCGCTCCCCCACCTCGACGTCCGACAGCTGCCAGCCGGCGCGCGCACCCCGCGCACCGCCCTGCAGCTCGCTCGTCGTCATGCGACAAGTCTAGCCTTTGCCACCGACAACCGCTGCGCTGCAACGCAACTTGTGGACGACGCGATGAATCCAGTGGGCCTCCGTGCAGCGACGGGCGAGCCGAACCGTCGGTGGCCCTGATCGACGACGGCTTCCTCAGAGCCCCAGCAGCAGCGGGGCACTCGGCACGTCGTCGACCATCAGCGCGGCGAACAGCGCACCCAGGTCGCGCGGCGAGAACAGGCCGGGGCCGACGTACGACGCGACGTCGGCCAGCCGCCACCAGCGGAACGCGTCGAGGTGCTCGGCGTCGAGGTCGGCGCTCGGCAGCGTCCCGTGCGGCTCGAACCACCCGCTCCGCACCAGGAAGTAGTCGTTGACCAGGCCGTCGTGCCCGTCGAGCGGGCCGTCGACCTCCTGGTGCCACACGTGCGGCGGGTCGCCGCGCAGCACGAACCCGGTCTCCTCGAGCAGCTCGCGGCGCAGCGCCTCGACCGGCGCCTCACCCACCTCGACACCACCACCCGGTGCCGCCCACACACCCGGGACGCCGGACGGCACCGCGGGGTGCGGCGCGACGAAGCGGCACAGCAGCACGTGGTCGTCGTCCAGCAGGAGCGCCCGGACGGCGTGCCGGACCCGCCGCGGACCAGGCACGAGCACCGCTCAGGCGACGGCGGCGCGGAACAGCTCGGTGACCCGCTGCTCGACGGCGTCGCTCCACCGGGCGATCGCGAAGCCCACGCCCCACAGGTCGCCGTCGTCGAGGTGCGCCGGGTCCTGGAACTCCAGGGTGCAGTAGCGCTGGCCGAACTTGCCGGCGTTCTTGAAGGCGACGACGACCTTGCCGTCGGCGTTCGCGTAGGCGGGCATGCCGTACCAGGTCTTCGCCGCGAGCTCGGGCGCGGCAGTGCTGGCGACGACGTGCACGCGCTCGGCGATCGCGCGGTCGGCGTCGTCCATCGCGGCGATCGCGTCGAGCGCGGCCTGCAGCAGGTCGGCGGCCTTCGCGCCCTTGCGCCCCTCGGCGCGCAGCTCGTCGGCGCGCGCCCGCATCGCCTTCCGCTCGGCGTCCGAGAAGCCGGTCTGCTCGACGGTCATGGGTGCTCCTCCGCGAGTTGGCCGGGCCGCTGCCCCGCCTGCGGATCAGACCCTACGAGGGGCGGGGCGCGCGCCGCTTCTCCGATCCTGCTCGACCGCGCGCAACCCGGTTGCCGGTTGCCGAGACCGGGTGCCAGCCTCGACGGGTGCCCGGGACCAGCGAACCGCCGTTCACCGCCGAGTTCCTCGCCGCCGCGGACGCCGTCGCCCGCGACCGGCCGGAGGTCGACCTGGAGATGGCCCGCGAGGTCTTCCTCGAGGCCGCGACGCTGCTGCACGACGGCCTGGTGCTCGACGACCTCGACGGGCACGACGCCCGCTCGGTCGTCGACGGGCTGTGCCTCGACCTGGTCGCGCCCGACCCCGGTGCCGCGATCCGGGCCCGGGCCGAGGCGGTGCGCGCCGAGCCCGGCGACCTGCACGACGCCGAGGAGGTGTGGGCGGCGTACCTGACCGCTGCGCAGACGTTCCAGCTGTGAGGGACGACGAAGGGCCCGGCCAGGTGGCCGGGCCCTTCGCTCAGGGGGTGGTGTGGAGGTGGCGGGAATCGAACCCGCGTCCGCTGTCGCAGAACCAGGACTTCTCCGGGTGCAGTCTGCTGATGATTTTCTCGGCCCCAGCGATCACGCAGACGAGTCGCTGACGGGCCCAGCCGCGAAAGAGTCCCCCTGACGCCCGCGGCAGACGTCAGGAGCAGTGGCTTCCTGGTCGACGCCAGGACCTGAGCCGGAAGCTAGCTCAGGCTGACGGACTTCGAGACTCGCTCAGGCGGCGAGGGCGAAGTCGGTGCGCTTGGAATCGGCACCTATTGGTTTGCACGGATCGTTCGAGAGATGACCGTGCGTCCTCTACCCGCTTCTCCTGGGAAAACGGCCAACGTCGAGACCGTTCACCCCCCTGTTGAGTTGTGACGCACCCACTGTAGCGCCGGCGTCCAGCCGGTTCTTCCCCTACGACGTCGTGACCGTGAACGAGGTCGACGTGCCCGCCGCCCCGCGGTCGTCGTCGGCGGTGACGACGCGGTAGGTCCGCACGCCCGCGGTCTGCCCGGCGAGCGCCAGCTTCAGCGCACCGGCGTCGGACGTCGTGCCCTCGGCGACGTCGGTCCAGACCCCGCCGACCAGCTGCTGCAGGGTGACCGCGAGCGCCCGGGGTGCCGAGACCGTCACGCTGACCGGCTGCGCCACGCCGACCCGGGCCGTGCGGGCCGCCGAGCCGGTGACGCGGGTGGTCACCTGCTGCGCCACGCCGGTCGAGTCGGTGGCCTCGTACCCGACCTGCGCGACGCGCGCGACGACCTCGCCGTCCTCCTTCGGGGCGACCGAGCCCTTCCAGGTGCCGGCGGTCGTGGTCGTCGCGGTGCCGAGCGGCACCTCCGCGCCGGTCGTCGCGACGAGCAGCAGCTGCACCTTCACGCCCGGCGCCGGGGTGGTGGCGCCGGCGTAGGTGCGGGTGACCGTGCCGCTGACCGGCACGGCGGTGCCCGCCAGCCGGGTGCCGCTCACGGCGGTCAGCGTGACGGCGGGCTGCCAGGTGCCGACGGTCAGCTCACCGAGGTCCTCGGTGGCCGCGGGCTGGCCGGAGACGCCGAGGTACACGGCCTGCAGCTGCCCGGACACCTTCGGCGCGGCGGCGACCCGCCAGGCGCCGAGCAGGGTGGTGCGGCCGGAGCCGAGCAGCACCGGCGCGCCGGACGCCGGCACCACCTTCAGCTGCACCGTGGCACCGGGGACGGGGCGCTCGTCGGTGCCCGCGACCCGTCGCATCGTGCCGGTCGCGACGACGGCGCCGCCGTACCCGACCGAGAGGGTGTCGGCCGCCCCGGACAGCGCGGTCGAGGGCAGCGCGACGTCGAGGTCGCCGGCCACGGCGTAGGTCGCCGGCCAGCCCGGCCCGGCGGGCAGGGTGGCGCGCAGCATCCCGGACGCCGTGGGACGCACCGCGAGCGACCAGCTGCCGTCGTCGCCGGTGCGCACGGTGCCGAGCGTCACGGTGCGCCCGCCCGCGACGACCTCCTGCACCTGCACGGCGGCGTTCGCGATCGACACGTCGTCCCCGCCCAGGGTGCGGGTGAGGGTGCCGCTCACGGTGACCGGGTCGCCGTAGTAGGACTCGTCCGCGCCGGACTCGGCGGCCAGCGCGGGCGTGCAGGCGGCGGCCGTGACCGCGGCCGACGTCGCGGTGCCCGCCGCGAACCGGCCGACCGCGGCGGTCGAGGCGCCGGCGGTGACCGGCGCGGAGGTGGTCAGGCTGCCGCGGGCGACGCCGGTCAGCCCGGTCGCGGCCGAGCTGGTCGACACCGCGCCGGCGGCCGTCGTGCGCCGGAAGGTCACCTTGAGCCCGAGCACCGGCTGCTCGGTCGCCGTGTCGGTGACCTGTCCCAGCAGGGGTGCGGGGACGCCGGTGCAGACGCCCTCGTCCGTGCCCGACTGCCCGGCCAGGTGCGCCTCGACGGTCACCGGGCGCAGCGCGCCGGTGGTCGTCAGGGCGAGCGGGCTGCTCACGACCTTGGTGGCGCCGGTGCTGTCGACCAGCGTGGCCGTCAGCGTGGTGCCCTTGGTGAGCGACACCGGGCAGGTCACGTCGGTCTGCACCTCGGACGGCGAGCCGAGCAGGCACGCCGTGTTCGCGGCCTTCCACGTCACCGAGGTGAGCGTGCGGCCCGGGGGCAGCACCGGCGTCACCTGCGCCTGGGTCGCCAGACCCGGCACCGCCGGGTTGTTGACCTGCACGATCGCCCCGAGCTTCGTCGGGGTGCCGGCCGTGCCGCCGCCGGCGCCGTCGCCGCCGCCGAGCAGGAACCGCGAGCTGGCGACGTTCCAGTGGGTGTCGAGCCACGACCCGGGGTCGGGGTACGTCGAGTAGTAGTCGTCGTTGTCGCAGTCCAGCAGGTACTCGAGGTTCGGCGCGCAGACCTGCTGCATCGCCTTGCCGCCGCCGTCGGCGTAGCACATGGTGTCGGACTCGTCGTAGCAGTGGCCGGCGCTGGTGGCGTGCGGTGCACCGCCCATGACCGAGCCCAGGGTGTGCGCGAGCTCGTGCGCCTCGACCGAGTGCTGCGTGCCGCCGTTGCCGTAGCCCCAGCAGCCGTTGTCGATGCGGGCCCACTGCGGCGCGGCGCCGTTGTTCGAGTTGCTCTGCGCCTTGGTGTCGGAGAGGTAGACCAGGCCGATGCCGCACAGCCGGTTCGCGTCGGTCCACATGAGGTACTTGCGCGACGGGTCGTCGTACCCCTGCGCCTGCACCGCCGCGATGGTGTGGTTGAAGTCCACGTTCGAGCCGGCCGGCACCGTCACGTTCAGCACCTTCGCGACGCAGGTGCCGCCGCTGGGCTCGGTGACGTACCGCAGGTGCCGGACGCCGCCGGTCAGCGCGGCCGACCGGTTGAAGACGTCGTCCACGCCGGCGGCCCAGCGCTGGAGGCTGGGCTTCAGGTCGGCGTACCGGTTCGCGACGCCCGCCTCGACGACGTACATCGCCTGCACCCGGTAGCCGCTCGCCCCGTCGCCGTCGCAGGGCACGGCGGGGTCGCCCGCGTCGGCCACGGAGCCGGCGACACCGGCCTGCTGCGCCGCGCGCACGGCCTGCGGACCGGCACCCACCCGGGCCTGCAGCACGGAGGTCGGCACCTTGACGCGGACGTCGACGCCCTTCGGCGCGGTGTCGAGGTGGCCGCAGCCGACGAGGTCGCTGCCGGCCACGTCGACGCGCCAGCGGTGCGTGCCGCAGTGCACGACGTCCGACGACATGCCGGCGTAGACCAGACCACGCGCCGGGTCGTCCGGCGGCAGGGGCCGGTCGCCGAGGACGGCGAAGGCGGCCGCCGTCGCGAAGACCGCGGCCAGGGCCAGCAGCAGCACGACGCGCCGGGTGCGCGATGGCGCCTCCGGGGTCGCTGCAGGTACGTCGAGCATCCGTGCTCCTCTGCCGGCACGTCCTGTGCCGCTCGGGAGGGGATGTCGTCAGCCCGGGCGCCCCGGGTGAGCCGTGCGCCGCGAGACGACCCGGACGGCCCAGCGCCGGTCAGTCGGCCAGCCGCGCCGGGAACCCGCCGGTGGCCACCGGGCCCCAGCGCGTGGGCGTGATGCGCAGCAGCGACTTGCCCTGCGCGGTCATCGCGGAGCGGTACTCGTCCCAGTCGGGGTGCTCGCCGCTGATCGCCCGGTAGTAGTCGACGAGCGGCTCGAGCGCCTCGGGCAGGTCGAGCACCTCGCACTCGCCGTCGACCTGCACCCACGCGTCGCCGAAGTCGTCGCTGAGCACCAGCACGCTGACGGCGGGGTCGCGCCGCGCGTTCGCCGTCTTCGCGCGCTCGGGGTAGGTCGAGACGACGAGCCGGCCCTGCGCGTCGACGCCGCCGGTCACCGGCGACACCTGCGGGCGGCCGTCGGCGCGCGTCGTCACGAGCACGAACCGGTGCCGCGGGCGCACGAACTCCAGCAGCCCCTCGAGGTCGAGCCGGGTGGTGGTCGCGATGGTCCGGGCCATGGCCGGCGACCCTACGCCTGCGCGGCGGCCAGGGCCCGCTCGTCGTAGGCGGCCCGGTTGGCGGCGACGTCCGCGATGTTGTGCTCGGCCCAGTGCCGCACCGCCTCCAGCGGCGCCTCGAGGCTGCGGCCGAGCGGCGTCAGCTCGTAGACGACCTTGGGCGGCACCTGGGCGAACACCTCGCGGGTGAGCAGCCCGTCGCGCTCGAGCGCCCGCAGCGTCTGGGTGAGCACCTTCGGCGCGACGCCGCCGACCCGGGCGCGCAGGGCGCTGAACCGCATCGGGCCGTCGGCCAGCGCGACCACGACGAGCACCGTCCACTTGTCGCCGATCCGGTCGAGGACGGCGCGCGTCGGGCAGTCCGGGTCGAAGGCGTCGCCGGGGCCGTCGAACACGCCGCGCAGGGTCTCCACCGCGCCAGTACAGCACGATCGGCACCCTGGTCACCGCTGGTTCCTGACGTCCGTCTCACGTGCCGGGACCGCCGTCCCGCACCGCGGGCTGCCACTAGGCTGCCGGTCGTTCGCCGACGCCGGAGGTCTGCCCCGTGTTCCACAAGGTCCTGGTCGCCAACCGAGGCGAGATCGCCGTCCGCGCCTTCCGGGCCGCGACCGAGCTGGGCGCCGCCACGGTCGCCGTCTTCCCCTACGAGGACCGGCGCAGCGAGCACCGGCTCAAGGCCGACGAGGCCTACAGCATCGGCGAGCAGGGCCACCCGGTGCGGGCCTACCTCGACCCGGCCGAGATCGTGCGGGTGGCCCGCGAGTCGGGCGCGGACGCCGTCTACCCCGGCTACGGCTTCCTGTCGGAGAACCCCGACCTCGCCGAGGCGTGCGCCGCGGCCGGCATCACCTTCGTCGGCCCGCCCGCCGACGTCCTGCACCTGACCGGCAACAAGGCCCGGGCCATCGCCGCCGCCCGCGAGGCCGGCCTGCCCACGCTCGAGAGCGCTCCCCCGTCGACCGACGTCGACGCCCTGGTCGAAGCAGCCGACCGCATCGGCTTCCCGGTGTTCGTCAAGGCGGTCGCCGGTGGCGGCGGGCGCGGCATGCGGCGGGTCGAGCGCCCCGAGCAGCTGCGCGAGTCGATCGAGGCCGCGATGCGCGAGGCCGAGAGCGCGTTCGGCGACGCCACGGTGTTCCTCGAGCAGGCCGTCGTCTCGCCGCGGCACATCGAGGTGCAGGTGCTCGCCGACGGCCAGGGCGCCGTCATGCACCTGTTCGAGCGCGACTGCTCGGTGCAGCGCCGCCACCAGAAGGTCGTCGAGATCGCCCCCGCGCCGTTCCTCGACCCCGAGGTGCGCCGCAGCATGTGCGAGCACGCCGTCGCCTTCGCCCGGCACATCGGGTACGTGAACGCCGGCACCGTCGAGTTCCTGCTCGCCCCCGACGGCCGCTACGTCTTCATCGAGATGAACCCGCGCATCCAGGTCGAGCACACGGTGACCGAGGAGATCACCGACGTCGACCTCGTGCAGTCGCAGCTGCGGATCGCGTCGGGCGAGTCGCTCGCCGACCTGGGTCTGTCGCAGGAGACCGTGCGCGTGAACGGCGCCGCCCTGCAGTGCCGCATCACCACCGAGGACCCGGCGAACGGGTTCCGCCCCGACACCGGCACCATCACCACCTACCGCTCTGCGGGCGGCGCCGGCGTCCGGCTCGACGGCGGCACGGTGTTCGTGGGTGCCGAGATCAACGCGCACTTCGACTCCATGCTGGTGAAGCTCACCTGCCGCGGCCGCGACTTCGCGACGGCGGTGCGCCGGGCCCGCCGCGCGCTGGCCGAGTTCCGCATCCGCGGCGTCTCCACGAACATCCCGTTCCTGCAGTCGCTCATCGAGCAGCCCGACTTCCAGGCCGGCCGGCTCTCGACGTCGTTCATCGACGAGCGCCCGCAGCTGCTCGCCGCCCGGGTCGGCGCCGACCGCGGCACCAAGCTGCTCAACTACCTGGCGCACGTCACGGTCAACCAGCCGCACGGGCGATCCAGCGGTCTGGGCGACCCGTCGCTCAAGCTGCCGCGGATCGACCACGATGCTCCGGTGCCGCCCGGCTCGCGCGACCTGCTGCAGCAGCTCGGCCCCGAGCAGTTCGCCCGCCGGCTGCGCGCCCAGACCGCCGTGGCCGTCACCGACACGACGTTCCGCGACGCGCACCAGTCGCTGCTCGCCACCCGCGTGCGCACCCGCGACCTGCTCGCCGCCGCCGGTCCCGTCGCCCGCCTCACCCCGCAGCTGTGGAGCGTCGAGGCCTGGGGCGGTGCGACGTACGACGTGGCGCTGCGGTTCCTCGGCGAGGACCCGTGGGAGCGGCTCGCCGCGCTGCGCCAGGCGCTGCCGAACCTCTGCATCCAGATGCTGCTGCGCGGCCGCAACACCGTGGGCTACACGCCGTACCCGGCCGAGGTCACCGACGCGTTCGTGCACGAGGCGGCGCGCACCGGCATCGACGTGTTCCGGGTGTTCGACGCGCTGAACGACGTCGAGCAGATGCGCCCGGCCATCGACGCGGTCCGCGCCACCGGCACCGCCGTCGCCGAGGTCGCGCTCTGCTACACCGGCAACCTCAGCGACCCGCGCGAGACGCTCTACACGCTCGACTACTACCTGCGCCTCGCCGAGCGCATCGTCGACGCCGGCGCGCACGTGCTGGCGGTCAAGGACATGGCCGGCCTGCTGCGCGCCCCCGCCGCCCGCACGCTGGTCACCGCGCTGCGCGAGCGCTTCGACCTGCCGGTGCACCTGCACACGCACGACACCGCCGGCGGGCAGCTCGCGACGCTGCTCGCGGCGGTCGACGCCGGGGTCGACGCCGTCGACGCCGCGAGCGCCGCGATGGCCGGCACCACCAGCCAGCCGCCGCTGTCGTCGCTGGTCGCCGCGCTCGACGACACCCCGCGCGCCACCGGGCTGGACCTGCGCGCGGTGAACGACCTCGAGCCGTACTGGGAGGCCGTGCGCCGGCTGTACGCGCCGTTCGAGTCCGGCCTCGCGGCGCCGACCGGCCGGGTCTACACGCACGAGATCCCCGGCGGGCAGCTGTCGAACCTGCGCCAGCAGGCCATCGCGCTCGGCCTCGGCGAGCGCTTCGAGGCGGTCGAGGACACCTACGCCGCCGCCAACCGGATCCTCGGCAACGTGGTGAAGGTGACGCCATCGAGCAAGGTGGTCGGCGACCTGGCGCTCGCGCTGGTCGGCCGCGGCGCCGACCCGGCCGACTTCGAGGCCAACCCGCAGGCCTACGACATCCCGGACTCGGTGATCGGCTTCCTGCAGGGCGAGCTCGGCGACCCGCCCGGCGGCTGGCCCGAGCCGTTCCGCACCAAGGCCCTCGAGGGCCGCGGCCGGTCGCGCCCGCAGGTCGAGGAGCTGTCGCAGGACGACCGCACGGCGCTGGCCACCGACCCGCGGCACACCCTGAACCGGCTGCTGTTCCCCGGCCCGACCCGCGAGTTCGAGGCCACCCGCGAGACCTTCAGCGACCTGTCGGTGCTGCCCACCGCGCAGTACCTGCACGGGCTGCGCAGCGGCGAGGAGGTCGAGATCGAGATCGACCCGGGCAAGCGGCTGCTGGTCGGCGTGCAGTCGGTGAGCGAGGTCGATGAACGCGGCCTGCGCACGGTGATGTGCACGCTGAACGGTCAGCTGCGCCCCGTCGTCACGGTCGACGAGTCGGCGGACGTCGACGTCCGGGCCGCCGAGAAGGCCGACCCGTCGCGGGCCGGGCACGTCGCCGCGCCGTTCGCCGGCGTGGTGTCGCTGGCGGTGGCCGAGGGCGACGCGGTCGAGGCCGGCGCGACCGTCGCGACGATCGAGGCGATGAAGATGGAGGCCGCGATCACCACGTCGATCGCCGGCACGGTGCGGCGGGTCGCGATCGGCGGCCAGCAGCAGGTCGAGGGCGGCGACCTGCTCGTCGTCGTCGAGTAGACCGCGAGCAGCGCGGCTAGCGGCGGTCGTCCGGGTCGCGTCGGTCGACGGGCACCCGGGCGACGTGGTGGTGCGGGCGCGGCCAGTGCTCGAAGCGGCCGCCGACGAGGGTGACGAACGTGTGCCGGGCCCGGTCCCAGCGCCGGCTGCGCTCCTCGGCCCGCTCGAGGGTGGCGGCGTCGTAGCGGCGCCGCGCCCAGGGGCTGTCGGGGCGGGCCAGACGCACCGCGCCGACCAGACCCACCACCCACACCGGCACGCTGAGGATCGCCATCCAGATCTTGCCCTTCAGGGCGGTGACCACGGTGAGCACCAGGTTCAGCGCGACCAGCCCGACGGCGAACCAGCGGCCGAGCGCGCCGTCCGGCCGGGTCTGCGCTGCGCCGGTGAAGCCGAACGGCGCGGCCCCGACGACCAGCATGGCGGTGAGCACCACGCCGACGAGCACGGCGTCGACCGACGTCCGACCCTCGCGCTGCCAGTAGACGTCGCGCAGGTGCAGCAGCAGTGCGAACTCGTCGAGCACCAGGCCGACCCCGACCCCGAAGCCGAGCGCCAGCCAGTCGCGCGCGGCGGACGCCTGCGCCACGAACGACGCGGCGCCGCAGACCAGCATGAGCACCACGCCGACCAGCAGGTGGTGCACGTGCACGCCGCCGACGTGCACGTTGCCCGGCCAGAACCGGGCCCGGGCGCGGATCAGCCGGGTGCTGGCCCGGATCACGACGAAGCCGCCGACCAGACCGGCGAGCAGCAGCAGCACGGGCTGCTTGCCGGGGTCGACGATCTGCTGCTGGTAGAGGTCGTGCAGCCAGTCGGTCATCGCCACCGCGTCGGTCGCGCGGGCTCGCGCGGGGTCATCAGCGGTCCTAGCGGTGCTCGCGGTGCGACATGGCGCGCGCCGCTTCGCGGGAGTCCTGCTGCTCGCGCAGGCTCTGCCGCTTGTCGTAGTCGCGCTTGCCGCGGGCGACCGCGATCTCGACCTTCACCCGGCCGTCGAGGAAGTACAGCGACAGCGGCACGATCGTCTTGCCGCGCTCGCGGGTGGCCTCGGCGATCTCGGCGATCTGCTCCTTGTGCAGCAGCATCTTGCGCTTGCGTCGCGGCTCGTGGTTCGTCCACGTGCCCTGCGCGTACTCGGGGATGTGCACGTGCTCGAGCCACGCCTCGCCGTCGGTGACGCTGCCGAAGCCCTCGTTCAGCGTGACCCGGCCGGCGCGCAGCGACTTCACCTCGGTGCCGACCAGCACCAGGCCCGCCTCGTAGACGTCCTCGACGACGTAGTCGTGACGCGCCTTGCGGTTGTTCGCCACCAGCTTGCGCCCGGTCTGCTTCACCACGTCGCCTCACCACCCCTCGCCTCGTCGGGCGCCGTCCGCGCCGGTGGTCGACTCTACCCGGCGGCCCCGACGGGGGCCGACCTAGATCCAGCGTCGGGGGTTGACCGGCGTCCCGTTCTCGTAGGTCTCGAAGTGCAGGTGGCAGCCGGTCGAGCTGCCCGTCGTGCCCGAGTAGCCGATGAGCTGGCCGCGACTGACGTGCCCGCCGTGCACCACGATGCGCGAGAGGTGGTTGTAGGTGGTGGCCAGGCCGACGCCGCGCTCGATGCCGTGGCTCACCACGATGCGGTTGCCGTAGCCGCCGCCCCACCCGGCGCTCACGATGCTGCCGGACGCCGCCGCGTGCACGGGGGTGCCGCACCCGACCGCGAAGTCCATGCCGGCGTGCAGGCGCCAGTAGTGCAGGATCGGGTGGAAGCGCCGGCCGAACTCCGACGAGATCCAGCCGCCGCTCACCGGTCGCGACAGGTACCCGCCGACCGAACCGCCGCCCGAGCTCGAGCTCGACGAACCTCCGCCGGACGAGCTGGGGGCCTTCGACGAGGCCCGCTCGCGCTTCGCCTTCGCGGCGGCGGCCCGGCGGGCGGCCGCGGCGATCTCCGCCAGCCGGTGCTCGAGCTGGCGCTGCTGCGCCTCCAGGCCGGCGAGACGCTGCCGCTCGGCGGCCTTCTTCGACTCGATCGTGCTGACGTCGCGCTGCTGCGAGGCGACGAGGTCCTGCACGGCGGCCTGGGCGGCAGCGGCCTCGGCCTGCGCCCGCCGCGCCGTCTCGACGTTCGCCTCCGCCTCGGCCTTCAGCGCCGCGACCTGCTGCCGGACGGCGGTGAGCCGGGTCCGCTTCGCCGTGGTCTCGGCGCGGGCGACGTCGAGGTCGGCGAGCGTGCGGCCCTGGATGCGCATCGCCTGGTCGACCAGCTCGACGCGGTTGGCGAACTCGTCGGCGCTCTGGGCCGACATGGCGACGCTCAGCTCGCCGAAGCCGCCGCTCTGGTACGCCTGCCGGGCGAGGCCGCCGAGCGCGTCGTGGGTGTCGTCGGTCGAGCGCGCGGTGGCGGCCAGGTCGTCCTCGGCCTTCGCGACAGCGGCCTTCGCCACCGCGAGCCGCCCGCCGATCTCGCGGTCGCGGGCCGCGGCGTCCGCCACCGCCTGGTTCGCGCGACCGAGCCGGGCGCGCGCCGCGGGCAGCTGCGCCTGCGTCGACTGCAGCCGCTCGTAGGCCTGGCGCAGGTCGGCCGCGGTGTCCTCGAGGTCGTCGCGGGCGTCGTCCACCCGGCGGTCGACCTGCTTCTTGCGGTCGGCGACGCCGGCCTGCGCGGGGGCCGCGGTCAGGGTGCCGGCGACGAGCACGGCCGACAGCGCGGTGGTGACGGCGACGGCAGCGCGCCGCCGAACGGATCGCGTCGGTCGGGGCAGGCGCATGCTGCGGTGGCTCCTCGGGATGCGACGTCGGATCGCCACATTGGTACCACAGGTCCCACCCGTCACCGGGGAGGCTAGACCCGCAGGTACCGCCGCATCGTGACGGCCGAGGCGATCACCGCGACGAGGATGCCGGCGAGCGCCAGCAGGGGCACCACCTGCCACACGTCGCCGGTGCCGATGAACCGGAAGAACAGCAGCTTCGGCGCCAGCCAGTCGGTGATGCCGAACTTCACCACCGCCAGCAGGCCGGCCGTCGCCAGCGCCGTGCCGAGCAGCGTCGCGATGATCGCCTCCAGCACGAACGGCAGCTGGATCACCCAGCTCGAGGCGCCGACCAGCCGCATGATGCCGATCTCCCGGCGTCTGCTGAACGCCGACAACCGGACCGTGGTCGCGACCAGCAGCACCGCCGAGACCCCCATGGCGATGGCGAACCCGCCGGCGGCCCAGGTCAGCTTGCCGAGCGCGTTGAACAGGTTCTCCAGCAGCTTGCGCTGGTCGAGCACGTTGTCGACCCCCGGCGCGCCCTGGAACGCGCTGGCGACGACGGCGTACTTCTGCGGGTCGGACAGCTTCACCCGGAAGCTCTCGGGCATCTGGTCGGGCGTCACGCTGTCGGCGATGACCGAGTCCTTGAACTGGTCCTTGAACCGCGTGTACGCCTCCTGCTTCGACTCGAAGTAGACGGTCTGCACGAGGGGGCGCAGCGAGTTGAGCTGCTGCTGCAGCTCGTCCTTCTGCGCCTGGGTGGCCTCGCCGGCGGCGCAGTTGGCCTCGTCGGAGTTCTGCGGGCACAGGAAGATCGAGACCTCGACCTTGTCGTACCAGTAGTCCTTCATGGTGTCGACCTGCGCCCGCGAGAGCAGGCCGAAGCCCATGAAGAACAGCGAGACCATCGCCACCAGCACGACCGACACGGTCATCGACAGGTTGCGGCGCAACCCGTTGAGCATGTCGCCGAGGACGAACTGCAGTCGCATGTGCCTGGGGTTCCCTGTCGTCGCTCGGTGGTCAGCGCTGCGAGCCGTAGACGCCGCGGGCCTGGTCGCGCACCACGCGCCCGTCCTCCAGCTCGACGACGCGCTTGCGCATCTGGTCGACGATCTCGTCGTCGTGGGTGGCCATGAGGATGGTGGTGCCGGTGCGGTTGATCCGGTCGAGCAGCCGCATGATGCCGATGCTCGTCGTCGGGTCGAGGTTGCCGGTGGGCTCGTCGGCCAGCAGGATCGACGGCCGGTTCACGAAGGCCCGCGCGATCGCGACGCGCTGCTGCTCGCCACCCGACAGCTCGTGCGGCAGCCGGTCGCCCTTGCCCTCCAGGCCGACGAGCTCGAGCGTCTCGGGCACCACCTGGGCGATGGTGTGCCGCGGCTTGCCGATCACCTGCAGCGCGAACGCGACGTTCTGCGTGACGGTCTTGTTCGGCAGCAGCCGGAAGTCCTGGAACACCGCGCCGATCTGCCGCCGCAGCTGCGGCACCTTCCAGCTCGACAGCTTCGCGACGTCGCGGCCGGCGACGTGCACGGTGCCGGAGGTCGCCTTCTCCTCCTTGAGCACCAGCCGCAGCATCGTCGACTTGCCCGAGCCGGAGGCGCCGACCACGAACACGAACTCGCCGCGCGCGACGTCGACGCTCACCTGGTCGAGCGCCGGGCGCTGGCCGCGGGCGTAGAGCTTCGACACGTTCTCGAGCGTGATCATCGCTGCGGTGGGCCTCGCGGAGTCGGTGGTCGGTGCCGGGCGGTTCGCAGGCTCTGCGAGGCCGGGTCGCGGCGTGCGCGGGCACCGGGCGGCCGTCGGCCACCGCGCCCGATGCTACGGCGCGAACCTGGCCGGACGGCGCAGGGACGGTCACCCGGCGTTGCGCGGGGCTCACGCGGCGCGGTCGGGCCGGCTCGTCGTCCGGCTCGTCCGGCTCGTCGTCCGGCTCGTGACGAGCCGGTCAGCTCACTCGGCGCGCTCGGCCGTGCGCTTCCAGCGGATGCCGGCCTCGAGGAAGCCGTCGATGTCGCCGTCGAAGACGCCGGTGGTGTTGCCGACCTCGTGGTCGGTGCGCAGGTCCTTCACCATCTGGTACGGGTGCAGCACGTAGGAGCGCATCTGGTTGCCCCAGCTCGAGCCCTCGCCCTTGAGCGCGTCCATCGCGGCGCGCTCCTCGGCCTTGCGCACCTGCAGCAGCCGCGACTGCAGCACCTTCAGCGCGGCCGCGCGGTTCTGGATCTGCGACTTCTCGTTCTGCATCGACACGACGATGCCGGTCGGGATGTGCGTCATGCGCACCGCGGAGTCGGTGGTGTTGACGCTCTGCCCACCCGGCCCCGACGAGCGGAACACGTCGACCTTGATCTCGCTCTCGGGGATGTCGACGTGGTCGGTCGACTCGGTGACCGGCAGCACCTCCACCCCGGCGAAGCTCGTCTGCCGGCGTCCCTGGTTGTCGAACGGGCTGATCCGCACCAGGCGGTGCGTGCCCTGCTCGACCTGCAGCGTGCCGTAGGCGTAGGGCACGTGGACGGCGAAGGTCGCCGACTTCAGCCCGGCCTCCTCGGCGTACGAGGTGTCCATGACCTCGGTCGGGTAGCTGTGCCGCTCGGCCCAGCGCAGGTACATGCGCATGAGCATCTCGGCGAAGTCGGCGGCGTCGACGCCCCCGGCCTCGGCGCGGATGGTGACGAGCGCCTCGCGCTGGTCGAGCTCGCCGTTCAGCAGCGTGCGCACCTCCAGCTCGCCGACGGCCTTCCGCAGCGACGTCAGCTCGGTCTCGGCCTCGGCGAGGGTGTCGGCGTCGGCCTCCTCCTCGCCCATCTGCACCAGCACCTCGAGGTCGTCGACCCGGGACGCCACGGAGTCGATGCGCGCGAGCTCGGCGTTCAGGTGGCTCAGCCTGCTGGTGACCTGCTGCGCCGCGTCCGGGTCGTCCCACAGGTCGGGCGCCGCAGACTGCTGCTCGAGGTCGGCGATGTCAGCGCGCAGCTTGTCGAGGTCGCTCACCTGCTGGATGGACTCGACCGTGCTGCGCAGCTCTCGGATCTCGGCTTGGAAGTCGACGGCCACGATCGGCCAGCCTACGGCAGCCCGCCCCGACGACGTGACGACGGCGTGACGACGCGTGCAGCGCCGTCCGCCCGGCCGACCCGGGCGCCCACCGCGGACCCTCGTCCGGGCGCACGGGCGGTCGAGGTCGGTGCGAGTGCCGAGGGTCGGTGCCAGCGGTGGCTGCCGGGTGGGTGCCGGGTGGGTGCCGGGTGGGTGCCGGGTCAGGGGCTGACGACGGCCCGTGCGGTCGAGCGCACCGTGACGACGACGCCGTCGCGCCACCCGGCCACGACCGACCCGCCGATCGGCAGTCGCACCCGTCCGCGCAGCACGACGACCGCGCTGTCGCCGTCGGCGCCCGTGCCGACCGCGACCGCGACCGCGTCGAGCCGGGTCGACGGCGGGAGGTCGGCGAGGCCCGCGCGCGCCTGGCGCCGCACGCCGTCGCCGGTGAGGGGCAGCGTCCCGTCGACGGTGATGCCGCCCTCCCCCGTCATCACGGCGTCCGCCGCGTCGAGGGCCAGGCCGTCCGCGACGTCCAGCAGCTGCGTCCGTGCGAGGTGCACCGCCGTCGCGTCGACCACGACCGTGATCAGGGCGAGCGCGATGAGCAGGTAGACCAGCACGAGCAGGGTCACCTGCCCCGCGTCGGCCGGCGGCTCGACGTCCAGCGGCTCGGCGCCCGACGGCCCGGCGCCCGACGGCCCGGCGCCCAGCGACTCCATCACCAGCGGTTCGGTGACCTCGTCCCGCCTGGCACGACCCGTCGACGCCGCCGTCACGGTGTTCCGCCCGCAGGCCCGTCGGCTGCCGCCCTGTCGGCTGCCGGTCCCGCGAGCCCGCCCACCGCGCGATAGCGGTCGACGGTGGCGACGTGCACGGCTGCGACCTGCACCCGCGTCGGCACCACCCGGTCGAGCAGCCGCGGGACACCCGGCAGCACGACCTCGACGGTCGCCCGGAAGTCGATGCGCGCAGCCGGCCGCAGGCAGGGCGACGCGGCGCAGCTCCACGTCAGCGAGAGCTCCCTGGCGTCGAAGCCCTGGTCGGCGGCGGCCAGCGCCGCAGCCGCCTGGGCCCGCGCCGAGGCGTCGTCCGCGCGGTCGGCCGTCACGTACGCGCGGCCGCCCTCCGACGCAGCGCCCTGTGCGGCGAAGGTCGCCGCCTGCACCCGTCCGAGCGTCACGCAGACGTACACCAGCGGCACGAGCAGCAGCACGGCCAGCGCGGCGAACTCGACGACGGCGCTCCCCGCGTCGCGCGGGCGCGAGCGGTCTGGCGACACCACCGCGTCGCCTCCGACTGCATCACCGGTCGCGACGCCCCGCCGGCCAGGCCCCGTCACTGCGCCTCCGCGAACGCGTGACCGCGCACGGTCAGCTGCCCCGTCGGGCCGAGCAGCCCCACCAGAGGCAGCGGTGCCGTGACCTCCACCTCGACGACGCGGACGCCAGCCCGCTCGACGGCCGACGCCCGCACCCGGTCGTCGAGCCGCCCCTCGTACCAGGGGGTCAGCTCGTCCGACACGAGCGAACGGGTCCGGTCCACCGCATCGGCCGGCGACCGGTCCGCGCGGGCGCCGTAGCGCGCACCCTCTGCGGCGCAGTCGATCAGCGTCGCGCGCACGTGCAGCACGAGGGTGAGCTGGACGAGCCCTGTGAACAGCAGGGTGACCAGCGCGCCGACGAGGGCGAAGTCGACGACGGCGGCCCCGGCGTCCGGGGCGTCAGCCACCGACGGCGCCCTGCACGGCGTCGCGGAACAGGTTGGTCAGCATCGGGCCGGCGACGGCCCACAGCGCCGCCACGAGACCGGCCGTCATGATGGTGACGAGCACCCAGCCGGGGACGTCGCCCCGGTCGGCGGGCTCGGCCGGGTCGGCGCCGATCAGGCGCAGCCGCGCCACCCCGAGGGTCCGACGAATGCGCTCCGTACAACGATGTGTCATGACACTCTTCCTGTCGTGGCGGTCGCGCCAGGGCGCGGGACATCGGTGGGCACGCGCTCAGGTGCCGAGCCGGAGGAAGGCGAACCCCGGGTAGACCGCGAACAGCACGGTCACGGGGAGCACGACGAAGACGACCGGCACCATCATCGCGATCTCCTTGCGGCCGGCCGTCTCCATCAGCTCGCGCTGACGGGCCTCGCGGACGTCGGCGGCCTGGGCCCGCAGCACGTCGGCGAGCGGTGTGCCGCGCTCGATGGCGACGACCATGCCGTCGACGAAGCGGCGCACGACCGACAGCCCCGTGCGATCGCTCAGGCCCTGCAGGGCCGTGTCGATCCGGGCACCTGCGCGCCCGTCGGCCAGCACGAGACCGAGCTCGGTGGCGAGCTCGCCGCGCACCAGACGGGTGACCCGCTCGACCGCTGCCACCGGCCCTTCTCCGGCACCGACGGCGAGCGCCAGCATCTCGGCGACGACCGGGAACTCCCCGAGCAGGCGGCGCTGACGCTGCCGCACCTGGCGGGCGAGCTGCCAGTCGCGGGCGAGGGCCCCGGCCGCACCGGCCACCAGGACCAGCACGACGAGGGCGAGCGGTGCGCTGTCGCGCCGCCAGCGCAGCAGCACGCACGCCGCGACGCCCACCACCAGGCCGGCCGCCGCCCACAGCACCTGCTCGAGCCGGTAGGCGTCGACGTCCGCCGCTCGACCGGCGTGGCGCAGCCGGGACGACAGCACGCGCTCGCTGCCGAGCACCCGGTGCAGGACGCGCGCCAGGTCGCGCCCGACCGGTTCGAGGAGCGCGCCGAGCCCGGCCCGCGTCGGTGACCCGTCGCGACCCAGCAGACGGCTCGGTCGCACCAGGTCGCGCACGTAGGGGTCCACCCGTGACGCGAGGGAGGTGCCGCGGGACACCGGCAGCCCGTGCAGCACGAGGGCCAGGCCCAGACCGCCGACGAGTCCGAGGACGCCGCCGACCAGCCCGGGGCTCACACCAGCACCCGCTGCTCGTCCGGCAACCGCCCGATGCGCAGCATCGCCCGGTAGGCGGCGGTCGTCAGCGCGGCACCGGTCACCAGCACCAGCGCACCGGACGGACGCGCGTACGCGCTGACCGCCTCGGGGCGGGTCGAGAGGAGCAGCAGCACGACCCACGGTGCGGCGACGGCGAGCCGGGCGGCGTTCACGGTCCAGCTCTGCCGGGCCTCCAGCTCGGACCTGGTCGCGGCCTCGTCGCGCAGGAACTCGGCGAGGGTGCGCAGCAGGCGTCCGAGGTCGGTGCCGCCCACCTCGCGCGCGATGCGCAGCGCCTCCACGATGCGGTCGGCGACCGGATCGGCCAGACGGTCCTTTAACGCGTCGAGGGCGGTGTCGAAGCGTCCGCTCGCGCGGTAGTCGCGGGCGAACGCGGCGAAGGCCGGACGCAGCGGCAGCGGACCGCGCAGGGCCAGCTGGCTCAGGGCCTCGGGCAGCGACAGGCCAGCTCGAGCGGCCGAGACCAGGTCGTCGACGGCTTCCGGCCACAGGCCGCGCACGGCGGCGCGGGCTCGTCTGGCCCGGGCCCTGATCCAGAGCACCGGCGCGGCGGACGCCCCGGCCCCCAGGCAGACGGCGATCGCCGGCACACCGGTCGCCGCCAGCGCGAGCAGCCCCGTCACGACACCGACGACGAGCGACGCCGTCGTCACGGCGCCCGGGCCCACCCCGCTGACCCCGGCCTGCACGAGGTCGTCCGCGAGCCGACGTCGACGCGGCGCCCGTCCAGCGCGACCACCGGGCGACCGGGGCCAGGTCGACGTCCAGAGCAGGAGCAGTCCGCACCCCAGCGCCAGCCCCAGCAGCGCGCCCCTCACGCGACACCCCGGACCGGCTGGTCCGCGTCGAGCAACCTCGCGAGGTCGACGCCGATCCTGCGGAACCGCTCGGGGTGCGGCGGGAACCCCGTGCTGCGCTCGAGCCGACCGTCGCGCAGCCCGAAGACCTCGGCGGTCTCGAGCACGTCACCCTCGACCCGACCGGGCACGGCGACGATCTCCTGCACGCGGCGGCGACCCTCCGGGTCCTGCGCGAGGTGCACGACGAGGTCGACGCACGACGCCACGGTCGGCAGCACGAAGGAGGAGGTCACGTTCTCGCCGGCGAGCAGCGGCAGCGTGCACAGCTTGGTCAGGGCCTCGCGCGCGCTGCCGGCGTGGATGGTGCACATGCCGGGCAGGCCGCTGCTCAGCGCGAGCAGCAGGTCGAGCGACTCCTCCTGCCGCACCTCGCCGACCACGATGCGCGAGGGACGCATGCGAAGGGACTCCTTGACCAGACGCCGCAGCCCGATCTCGCCGGTGCCCTCGAGGCTCGCCTGCCGGCACTGCAGCGACACCACGTCGCGGCCGGGCAGCTGCAGCTCGAAGACCTCCTCGCACGTGATGACCCGCTCGTGGGGGTCGATCGCGCCGCCGAGGCAGTTCAGCAGGGTGGTCTTGCCCGCCTGGGTGCCGCCTGCGACCAGGACGTTCAGGCCGGCCCGCACCGCCGCGTGCAGGAACGCCGCGGCGTGCGAGGTCATCGTGCCCAGACGGACCAGGTCGTCCAGGTGGGAGGCGCGCACCACGAACTTGCGGATGTTCACGGCCCAGCTGTCGCGGGTGACGTCCGGGATCACCACGTGCAGCCGCGAACCGTCAGGCAGTCGCGCGTCGACGAAGGGCGAGCTGAGGTCGATGCGCCGCCCGGACGACCGCAGCATCCGCTCGACCAGGTCGCGGACGACGTCGTGCGTGAGGATCGTCGTGGTCAGCTCGGAGCGCCCGTGGCGCGCGGCGAAGACCTTGCCCGGCTCGTTGACCCAGATCTCCTCGACCTCGGGGTCGTCGAGCAGCGGCTGCAGCGGGCCGAGACCGGCGACCGCGTCGAGCACCTGGCGCGCCGCGGCCCGGTCGTCCTCGAGCCGCGGCAGCCCGCCGGCGAGGGCGCGGTCGGTGTAGTCGCCGATCACCTCCTCGACGAGGACCGCCACCGCAGGGCGCTCGCGCAACGGGTCGACACCGCTGCGGCGCACCAGCTCACGCACCTCGTGCTCGATGACCTCGACCGCCTGCACCCGCCCCCACCGCCCCTGCTCGCTCGTCGTGACGGCCCGAGATTATGGTCCGACAAGTGACAGCGTCCAGTTCGCTCGCCGGCCTGTGGACGAGGCCGCGACCGGGACCGTCCACAGGACGCCGGTGTCGGTGCCCTGTGGACGACCGATGAGGCAACCCTGGGTGTGCTGCAACCATCTGCGGGTGATCGATCTCCAGGTGACCGTCGTCGACGCGAGCTCGGGCCGACGAGCGCAGCTGCAGGTGCGCGGGCCGGTCGGGCTCGCCGTCGGCGCGTGCCGCGCCGCGCTGCTCGCGGCCGTCGGGTCGCAGCCGGGGTCCGTGCTCTCGATGGACGGTGTCGGTGTCGCGGACGACGACCGCTTCGACGACGTGGTGCTGCACGGGTCGCTCCTCGTCGCCGGGCACGCCGTGGAACGGACCGCGCGACCTGCGCCGCTGCTCGAGCTGCACGTGGTCGGCGGGCCCGACGCCGGGGCCACCCACCCGCTCGGTCCTGGTCGTCACCTGGTCGGCAGGAGCCAGGACGCGTCGATCCCCCTGCGCGACCCGGAGGTCTCGCGCCGCCACTGCATCCTGTCGGTCGACGCGGGCCGGGTGCAGGTGCTCGACGAGCGAGCCAGCAACGGCACCGAGGTGGACGGCGGCCGGCTGCACGAGCCGCGAGCGCTCCGACCGGGAGAGCGACTCCGAGCCGGTTCGTCGACCCTCGTGCTGCGCGTGCGCGGGGGTCGACCGTCGCCCACCCGGCCGGACGGCACGGGCCGCCTCCTGCTGTCGCGGTCGGCACGATCGCTGCCGCCCCCCGCGCCCGGACCGGTGCGGCGTCCGCAGCGGCCGGTGCCGCGGACACCCGCACGTGTCCCCTGGCTGGCGGCGGGCATCCCCCTGCTGGCCGGCGTCCCGGTCGCGGCGTTCCTGCACCAGCCGACCTTCCTGCTGTTCAGCCTGCTCGGACCCCTCGGCCTGCTCGGCTCGGTGCTGTCCGACCGGCTCGGCATCCGCCGGGAGCACGCCGCGGCCCTGGTCGCCTGGGGAGCGGAGGACCGCAGGGCCCGGGAGCAGCTGCAGCGGCTGCTCGAGCTCGACCTCGCACGACGCCGGGCCCGACTGCCCGACCCCGCCGCCGTGCTCGGCGCGGCCCGGTCCCGGACCGACGAGCTGTGGCCCCGCACGCGAGACGACGCAGACGGGCTCGCACTCTCCCCGGGTTGCGGGCGCGTGCCCTCCGCCGTCCGGCTCGAGCAGGTCGCCGACCCGCTGCGCCAGAGCTCGACCGACGCCGCAGCGGTCGCCTGGCACGACGACGCACCGGACGAGGTGGTGCTCGGCGAGACCGGGCACCTGGCGGTGTGCGGGGCACCGGACCAGCGCGACCCGTTGGGCAGGTGGCTGCTGGCGCAGGTGGCCGCCGGGCACTCGCCGCGTGACGTGCACCTGCGGGTGCTCGGCGACGAGGCGAGCTGGGGCTGGACGGGTCTGCTGCCGCACACCCTCCCGTCGGAGGTCGAGCCGCTCGACGACCTCCTCGCGGCCAGGTGGGCGCGGGCCGACCACACCGAGCGCACGCGGTGGCCGCGGCACGTCGTGGCGGTCGTCGACGGTGACCCGGACGACCCGGCGCTGGCTGCGGCGCTGCGCGACGGCCCGCGCCTGGGGGTGCACGTGCTCTGGCTGGCCACGGACCCGCACCGGGTGCCGCAGGCCTGCACCACGCGGCTGGTGGTCGAGCAGGGCGCCGTCACCCGGCTCGCCACGGACGGGAGCCGCCGCAGGCTGCGCGTCGACGGGGTCAGCCCCCGGTGGGCGTGGCGGTTCGCCCGCGCGATGGCACCGCTGCGCGACGCGTCACCGCCGGACGGCGCCGAGGCCGTGCCGCACCGGGTGTCGCTCACCGATCTGCTCGGACCCGGCGCGGCCGGCGCCGCGGCGATCGCCACCACCTGGGCGGCCGCACCGCGCAGCACGCGCGCCCCGCTCGGCGTGGACGGCGACGGGGTCGTCACGATCGATCTCGTCCGCGACGGTCCGCACGCGCTCGTGGCCGGCACGACCGGGGCGGGCAAGTCCGAGCTGCTGCAGTCGCTGGTGGTGTCGCTGGCCGCCCGCAACCGTCCCGACGAGCTGACGTTCGTGCTCGTCGACTACAAGGGCGGTTCCACCTTCGACGCCGTCGCGGGCCTGCCGCACGTGGTCGGCGTCGTGACGGACCTGGACGACCAGCTGACCCGGCGGGCGCTGACCTCGCTGCGCGCCGAGCTGGCCCGGCGCGAGCGCCTGCTGCTCGGGGCCGGCGCGCGGGACCTCGAGGCCTACCAGCGCCGGACGGACGGGGACGACGGGGCCGAGCGCCTGCCCCGCCTCGTGCTGGTGGTCGACGAGTTCCGGGCGCTGGCCCAGGAGCTGCCGCAGTTCGTCGAGGGGGTCGTGCGTCTGGCCGCGGTCGGGCGCTCGCTGGGCATCCACGTGGTGCTCGCCACGCAGCGACCTGCCGGGGTCGTCACCCCCGACATCCGCGCCAACACGAACCTCCGCATCGCGCTGCGGGTTCGCGACCGGGCCGACTCCGACGACGTGCTCGACGCGCCGGACGCCGCCCACCTGCCGGCCGACCACCCGGGCCGCGCCGTGTGGCGGTCCGCCGACGGGGTGCTGCGCACGATGCAGGTCGCGCGCGCCGGGGCACCCGGGCGGACGTCGCAGGTGCCGGTCAGCGTCACCCCGGTCGGCGCTGCCGACCCGGTCGAGCGAACCGAGCGGGACGAGCGGGCCGTGCGGGGGGCGGGGCCGTACGAGGCGCCGCTGCGCGCGCTGGCGCACGCGCTCGGTGAGGCGAGCGCACGCAGCGGCTGCGCGGCGCCCGCGTCGCCGTGGCTGCCGCCGCTGCCCGATCGCTGGCGACCTCCGCCGACTCAGCCATCCGACGGCGGCGTCGCCCTCGGGCTGCTGGACCAGCCGGAGCAGCAGCTGCAGCCGGTGCTGTGGTGGTCGCCGTCGGACGACGGTCACCTGGGCGTCGTCGGTGCAGCTCGATCGGGGCGGACGACGGCGCTGACGAGCGCGGTCGTGGCCGCGTGCCGGTCGCTGCCTCCCGAACGGCTGCACGTGCACCTGCTCGATGCCGCGGGCGGCGGGCTGACCGCCCTGGCAGGGCTCCCGCACGTCGGCACCGCGCTGCGGACCGACCGGCCTGCCCTGACGGCGCGGCTCGTGCGCCGGTTGTCCGAGGAGCTGCGCCGGGTCGACGCGTCGGAGACGGCAGCGGGCGGGCAGGTGGTGACCCTCCTGGTCGTGGACGGCTGGGAGTCGGCCGTGCAGGCGCTCGAGGCCGTCGACCACGGACGGCCCGTCGACGACCTGATCGCGCTGGCCCGCGACGGCGCGGCCCACGGCCTGCGGCTGCTCGTCGCGGGTGGGCGCGGCCTGCTGCTGTCGCGGGTTGCCAACCTGCTCGACCAGCGGCTGCTGCTGCGCCCGGCCGACCCGAGCGACCTGCTGCTCGCCGGCGTGCCGGACGACCTGTTGTCCGGCAACCAGCCGGCAGGGCGCGCGGTGGCGGCCGTCGACGGCACGCTGGTCCAGCTGGCCGCCCCGCCGGACGACCTGCCGCACGAGGTGCAGGCCGTCGCCGCGGCGTGGGCGCACGCGTCGGCTGGCAGCCGCCCGCGCCGTCGCGTCGAGGTGCGCCCGCTCCCCCGTCGGGTCGAGCTGGCGCAGGTGCTCACGGCGCGGTCCGCCGACACCTCGTGGGTCCCCGTCGGCCTGGGTGGTGACGACGGCCACCCGGTCGGCCTCGACCTGGCGGCTGGAACGACCGCACTGGTCTGCGGACCGCGAGGCAGCGGCCGCAGCAGCTGCCTGCGCACCGTCGCCGCGGCGGCTGCCGCCCGGGGCCGCGAGGTGGTGCTGGTCGGCGAGGCGCCCGACCACGACGCACCCGGCCTCGACGACGGCGTGCAGCGCCTGCCCGCCACCGAGGTGGACGCCGGGACGCTCCAGGCGCTCGGTGCGCGGCTGCACGACCCGCGGACGCTGCTGCTCGTCGACGACCTCGACCAGCTCGACGAGACGCCGCTGGGGCGGTGGCTCGAGACGGTGCTGCGGGCGCGGCAGCCCGTGCAGCTGGTGGCGTCGACCACCACGTCGCACGCAGCGCACGCCTTCCGGGGTGCCGTCGCGACGCTGCGGGCGGCACGGACCGGCGTGCTGCTGCAGCCGGCGGGGCCGGCGGACGGCGAGGCCCTCGGCGTGACGCTGCCACCGTGCGACGACGATGCCCCGGGGCGCGGGCTCCTCGTCACGCGCGGGGCCGTCGTACCGGTGCAGGTCGCGATCCCCGAGCCCGCCCGCGCGCTCGCCGCGGCCGCACCAGCGGCCCGGCCATGACGAGCCCGGAGCGCGGCCCGCACCCGCGCGCTCGCCCGCGCCGACGCGTGCGGCGTCCGGGTGGGGCGCGCGGCTGCCTACGCTGGGCGCGGTCACCAGCCGGCACCGCGCAGCACCGACGACGAAGAGGTTCGATGAGCCCCACCCAGCAGATCCGTCCCGCGGTCCCAGCGGACGTGCCCCGGCTGCTCGAGCTCGTGCAGGAGCTCGCGGAGTACGAGCGCGAGCCCGACGCGGTGCAGACGACGGAGCAGGACCTGCTCGAGCACCTGTTCCCGGCCGACCCCGCGCAGGCCCGGGTGCACGCGCTGGTGGCGGAGGTCGACGACGGCAGCGGCCCCAGGGTCGAGGGCATGGCGATCTGGTACGTCACGTTCTCGACCTGGGTCGGTCGGCACGGGCTCTGGCTCGAGGACCTCTACGTGACCCCGGACCGGCGCGGCAGCGGGCTCGGCAAGGCGCTGCTGCAGGAGCTGGCCCGCATCGCGGTCGAGCGCGGCTACGGGCGGGTCGAGTGGTGGGTGCTCGACTGGAACGAGCCGTCCATCGCGTTCTACCGCCGGCTGGGGGCCGTCGCCCAGGACGAGTGGACGACGTTCCGGCTCGACGGCGACGCCCTGTCTGCCCTGGGCACCCGCTGACCTGACGCCGCACGTCCGGGCCCCGGCGGCGCCGGGTCGGTGCCACTCGCAGATGGCATCCACATCCGACACCCGCAACGGGTGCACGGTGGGGCCGCGGCAGGGGACGATGGGCTGACGCCGCGACGGGCCGCACCGGGCCCAGCAGGGAGGGCACGCCAGCATGTCGGTCTCGGTCAGCAGCCGTCCCCTGCCCGCCCTGGACGTCGTGACGCTCGACGTCCCGGCCGATCCGGCCTACGTCGCGGTGGTGCGCACGGCCGCCGCCGGGCTCGCGGCCCGAGCGGACCTCACCCTCGACCGCATCGAGGACCTGCGCATCGCCGTCGACGAGGCCTGCGCGATGCTGCTCGGCCGCCGGCTGCGCGGCGGCGACCGCGACATCCACTGCGTCTTCACCCTCGAGGAGACGTCGCTGACGGTCGAGCTCACCGGCCCCGACGTGCAGCTGCCCGACGCGTCCGCGTTCGCCTGGGCGGTGCTGGAGGCGCTCGTCGACTCGCTCGGCTCGGGCTCCGACGTCACCGAGGGCGAACCGACCACCTGGGTGCGCCTGGCCGTGCGCGGCGGGACGGGCTCGTGGGGGTGAGCACCGTCCCGGCCCAGGACACCGGCCGCGACGCCCGCGCCCAGGCCGCGCACGACCTCGCGCGACTGGTCGCGCTGCCGACGGACCACCCCGAGCGCGCCGTGCTGCGCGACCGCGTCGTCGAGGCGCACCTGCCCCTCGTGCGCTACCTCGCGCAGCGCTACCGCGACCTCGGCGAGCCGCTCGACGACCTCGTGCAGGTCGGCACGATCGGGTTGATCAACGCCGTCGACCGGTTCGACCCCGAGCGCGGCGTCGAGCTGGCCGGGTACGCCGTGCCCACCATCCTCGGCGAGATCAAGCGGCACTTCCGCGACCGCGCCTGGGCCGTGCGGGTGCCCAGACGGCTGCAGGAGCTGCAGTCGCGGCTGGCGACCGTCCGCGCGGAGCTGACGCAGCAGCACGGGCGCGGACCGACCGTCGCCGAGCTGGCCACCGCCGTCGGCGTCAGCGAGGAGACCGTCCTGGAGGCCCTCGAGGCCCAGCGGGCGTACGCCGTGGTGCCGCTCGCCGAGCCCGGCGACCACACGGCGCCGGACGACGCCTACGCCGTCGAGGACGACGCGCTCGAGGACGTCGTCGACCGGGAGTCGCTGCGGCCGCTGCTGCGCGGTCTGCCCCCTCGCGAGAAGCGCATCCTGGTGCTGCGGTTCGCCCGCGGGCTGTCGCAGAGCCAGATCGCGCAGGAGCTCGGCATCTCGCAGATGCACGTCTCGCGGCTGCTGGCCCGCACCGTCGAGCAGCTGCGCCGCGGGCTCGCCGAGGCCACCTGACCTCAGGACCACGTCGGACGCGCGCCTCAGTCCGGCACGTCCTCCGGCGGACGGGGCGTCAGCACGACGACGAGCGCGGTCGCCACCGCGAAGGCGATCACCAGCACGGCCGCCAGCCGCTGGGGAGCGGCCCAGGCGTAGCAGCCGACGACGATCAGCACGAGCTGCCAGGTGACGGCGGGACCGCGGGCACCGACCCGGCCGGCGGCGAGCGCGCGCGCCACGAGCAGCAGGACCACGGTGACGAGCGCGAGCAGCGCGGCGAGCATGGCCGCGTTGCGCGCCACGACCGCCCGGCCGCCCAGCAGCTGCAGCAGGTAGATCACCGCGCCCGCCGCCGCCGGCAGCGCCTCGACCACGAGCAGCGCACCGGACAGCCGGCGCAGGCCCGGAGCAGGCGCCTCGGGCCGGTCGACCGCCGACCTCGGGACGGGCCGCGGGTCGCCGGGCTCGGACGCGTGCTGCACGCACCCACGGTACGGCCGACCCCTGCGCCCG
>NZ_BAAHBM010000035.1:0-34828 GCF_054776675.1 Angustibacter aerolatus | reverse complement strand
ACGGGTGCGGCCGCCGCGGCGCTCGGCCGGGTCGAGCGGGCCGTCGCCGGCCGGCTGGGCGACGCGCAGCCGCTGGTGCACGTGGTCGACGACCGGCTGGTCTGCGTGTTCGCCGCCCCCGACGCACGGGCCCTGGCCCAGGTGACCGACCGGGTGGCGGCCGAGCTCGGCCAGGCGTCGGGCTGGCAGCTGGCCGTCGGCCGGGCCCGCAGCGGACCGCGCGGCGTCCGGCCGTCGTACGAGCAGGCCCGCGACACCCTCGACGTCGCCGCCCAGCTGGCGCTCACCTCGACCGTCGTGACGTCGGGCGAGCTCGCGGTCTACCAGGTGCTGCTGCGCGACCGGGCCGCGATGGCCGAGCTCATCGCCACCACGCTGGCCCCGCTGGCCGATGCCCGCGGTGGCGCCGAGCCGCTGCTGCAGACGCTCGACGCGTACTTCGCCACCGGCGGCGTCGTCACCGAGACCGCCCGCCGCCTGCACCTGTCGGTGCGCGCGGTCACCTACCGGCTGGCGCGCATCACCTCGCTGCTCGACCGCGACCCCACCGACCCGCAGGACCGCTTCGCGCTGCAGGCCGCGGTGCTCGGCGCCCGCCTGCTCGGCTGGCCGGGCACGCCCCTCGATCCGCTCTGAGCGCGCGGTGCGATCATGGAGGAGCCGGCGCCACCCGCCGTGCCACCGACCCGAGGGGTTCACCATGACGCAGACCGACCGCCCCACCGAGACCGCCCTGCTCGCCGGCGGCTGCTTCTGGGGCGTGCAGGAGCTCGTGCGCAAGCAGCCCGGCGTGCTGAGCACCCGCGTCGGCTACACCGGCGGCGACGTGCCGAACGCGACGTACCGCAACCACGGCACGCACGCCGAAGCGCTTGAGATCGTCTTCGACCCGACGCGGACCAGCTACCGCGACCTGCTGGAGTTCTTCTTCCAGATCCACGACCCGTCGACCCGCAACCGCCAGGGCAACGACGTCGGCCTGAGCTACCGGTCGGCGATCTTCTACCTGAGCGACGAGCAGAAGGCCGTCGCCGAGGACACGATCGCCGACGTCGACGCCTCGGGCATCTGGCCGGGCAAGGTCGTCACCGAGGTCACCGCCGCCGGCCCGTTCTGGGAGGCCGAGCCCGAGCACCAGGACTACCTGCAGAAGATCCCGAACGGCTACACCTGCCACTTCGTGCGCCCGAACTGGAAGCTCCCGCACCGCGCGGACGCCACCGCCTGACCGCCGTTCCTGCGGCTGCGGCACCGTTCGCGTGGCGTGCACGCCCATCGAACGGTGCGCCAGCCAACTGAACGTGGCCCGCGGACGGGGCGCGGCTCGCCGTCCCGCTCAGCACCCCGGCTTCCTGCGGCTGGCGCACCGTTCCCGTGGCGTGCACGCCCATCGAACGGTGCGCCTGCCGACTGAACGTGGCCCGCGGACGGTCGGGTCAGGCGAAGAGGTCGTCGAGGTCGGGCAGGCGCACCCGCGCCGGGCCCGCCACCGCGGACGCCGTGGCGCGGGCGGGCTCGCGGCTGACGGTCTCGCAGTGGTCGGCGACCAGGTCGAGGAACCGGCTGCCGGCGGCGTAGGAGTGCCGGTCGTCCATCGCGCGGCGGCGGTGCGGCATGCGCAGCGGCACGTGCAGGCTCAGCTCGTCGCGGGCGCGCGTGACCGCGACGTAGAACAGCCGCTGCTCCTCGGCGACGCCCTCGGCGCTGCCGGTGGCCATGTCGGACGGGAACGCGCCGTCGACCAGCCCGATCACGTGCACGCGGTCCCACTCGAGGCCCTTCGCCGAGTGCACCGTCGACAGCACGAGGTAGTCGTCGTCGAGCTGCGGCGGGCCGGCGGGTGCGCCGGTCGAGGCCGGTGGGTCCAGGGTCAGCTGGGCGGCGAACGTCGGCAGGTCGTGGGCGGTGGCCGCGGCGTCGACCAGCCGCTCGAGGTCACCCACCCTGGACGCCGCGTCGACGTACCGTCGCTCGACGAGCGGCCGCAGCAGCCGCAGCGCCGCGTCGGCCTGCTCGTGCGGGCGGCCCAGCTCGCGCCCGGCGAGTAGCGCGGTCAGCGTGCGGTCGAGCGGCACCCGGCTGGTCGCGGGGGCCAGCGCCACGACGTCCTCGACCGAGGCCGTCGTCGGGTCGGGGTCGGTGCCGTCACCGGGCAGCAGCGCGCCGGTGAGCTGGCGCGCGGTCGCCGCGCCGACGCCGCGGTGCAGCCGCAGCAGCCGGAACCAGGCCAGCTCGTCCGCCGGGTTGCTCACCAGCCGCAGCACGGCGAGGAAGTCCTTGACGTGCGCGGCCTCCAGGAACTTCAGCCCGCCGAACTTGCGGAACGGCACGTGCCGCGCGGTGAGCTCGAGCTCGAGCAGGTCGCTGTGGTGCCCGGTGCGCATCAGCACCGCCTGGTCCTGCAGGCGCACGCCGTCCGAGCGGGCCTCCAGCACGGCGTCGACCACCCCGCGGGCCTCCTCGGCGGCGTCGTGGCAGCGCACCAGCCGCGGCCGCGGGCCGCCCTCGCGGTGCGGTCGCAGCGTCAGACCGAGCGCCGAGCCGGTGGGCCGGGCGGCGTTGGCGACGGTGACCACGGGCGGGCGGGAGCGGTAGTTCGTCTCCAGCCGCACCACGGTCGCGCCGGGGAAGCCGGTGGCGACGTCGTCGAGGTGGCCGGCGTCGCAGCCGCGGAAGCCGTAGATCGCCTGCGCGTCGTCGCCCACGACGGTGAGGCCGCGGCCGTCCAGGCGCAGCCGGCTCACGATGTCGACCTGCAGCTGGTTGACGTCCTGGTACTCGTCGACCAGCACGTGGTCCCACGTGCCGCGCACGGCCGGCCCGAGGTGCGGGTCGTCGAGCAGGGCGGCCCAGCCGAGCAGCAGGTCGTCGAAGTCGAGCAGCCCCTGCGCGCGCTTGCGGGCGGTGTAGGCGCGGGCCACCTGGCTCACGGCGTCGGCGTGCGGCGAGCACCACGGGAAGTGCTCGTCGAGCACGTCGCGCAACCGGGTGCGGGTGTTGACCGCCCGCGAGTACGCGTCGACCAGCGTGGCCGGGCGCGGCACGCGGTCGCGGCTGCCGCTCAGTCCCTGCTCGTCGCAGAGCAGCTCCATCAGGGTCGCGGCGTCGCCGGGGTCGAGCACGCTCATCCCGGCCAGGCCCAGCACGTCGGCGTGGACGGCGAGCAGGCGGGCGGCCACGGCGTGGAAGGTGCCACCCCACGGCGCCCGGGCCACGGCACCGCCGGGCTGCTCCAGCATCCGGGTGGCGCGCGACAGCATGTCGTCGGCCGCCCGCCGGGTGAAGGTCAGCAGCAGGATGCGCTCGGCCGGCACGCCGCGCTCCAGCAGCGACCCCACCCGGGCGGTCAGCGCGCGCGTCTTGCCGGTGCCCGCGCCGGCCACGACGACCAGCGGGCCGTCGCCGTGCTCGGCGACGGCCAGCTGCTCGTCGTTCAGTCCGTCCGCCCACATGCCTCGAACATACGTTCGAGAGACCGCGGCGTCCAGCAGGCTCGCCCTACGACGTGCGGCGGTCGCGGTCGTGCGGCTTGGTGAAGCGGGTGTGCCCGGGGTGGGTCCCCTTCAGCCCGAGCCCGTCGCGGTGCTCCAGCACGTTGCCGGGGGTGTCCTCGGTGGGCTTCCCCTGCGCCACCAGCTTGAACAGCGGCGAGACGATCGCGTCGAACACCCGCGGCAGCAGCGTGAACCCCAACGACATCAACGGGTTCGCGACGCCGACGTCGATCCGCCGCGGCGGGTCGGGCAGCGCCCCCACGATCTTGCGGGCCACGGTCTGCGGCGTGACGACGGGCGGCGGCGGCTGCCCGAGGTACCCGCTGCTGGTGGCGGCGAGGTCGTAGATCGGGGTGTCGACGCCGCCGGGGGTGACCAGGCTGACCCGGACGCCCTTGCGGTCGCGCTGCTCGATCTGCAGGTGCCGCACCAGCGACCGGATGCCCCACTTGCTCACGACGTACGGCGACATCTGCGGCACCGCCATGTTGCCGACGACGGACCCGACGATCACCAGCGTGCCGTGGTCGGCCGCGCGCATGGCCGGCAGCACCGAGCGGGCGACGTTCGCCGCACCGAACAGGTTCGTGGCGATCACGCCCTCGAACACCTCGGCCGGCACCTCCTCGAAGCGGCCGTAGCCCGCGACCCCGGCGCACTGGATGACGACGTCGAGCGGGCCGAGCCGCGCGCGGGTGCGCTCGACGGCCGCGGTCACCGCCTCGGCGTCGCGGACGTCGACCGGCAGCTCGAGCACGTCGGCCGCCCCGAGCTCGCGGCACTGGGCCGCGGCCTCGGCGAGCGGCCCGGCGCCGCGGGCCAGCAGGGCGAGGCGGTGCCCCTGCCCGGCCAGCAGGTGCGCGGTCGCCAGGCCGATCCCGCTGGAGGCGCCGGTGACGAGCACCGTCGACGGCGCCGAGCCGGTCACGGCTTCAGGACGACCTTCAGGCACCCGTCCTCCTTCTTCTGGAAGACCTCGTACATGTGCGCGGCCTCCTCCAGCGGCACCCGGTGCGTGGCCAGCGACTCCAGCCCGAGCGGGTCGCCGTCGGCGAGCGCCACGGGGAGGATGTCGTCGATCCAGCGCTTCACGTGGCACTGGCCCATGCGCAGCTGCAGGCCGCGGTCGAACATCTCCATCATCGGCATCGGGTCGAGCTCGCCGCCGTAGACGCCGCTGATCGACACCGTGCCGCCGCGGCGGCACGCCTTGATGGCGGTGTGCAGGGCGTCGAGCCGGTCGACGGCCATCTTGTCCATCATCGGGTCGGCGATCTTGTCGGGCAGCAACCCGACGGCCGCGTGGGCGAGCTTGGCGCGCGGCGAGCCGTGCGCCTCCATGCCGACGGCCTCGAGCGTGCCGTCGGCGCCGCGCCCGTCGGTCATGTCGATGACCGCCTCGGCGACGTCGTCGACCTGCGACATGTCGATGGTCTCGAAGCCCTGTGCCGCAGCGAGTGCGAGCCGCTCGGGCACGACGTCGACGCCGATGACGCGCTCGACGCCCAGGTGCCGCGCGACGCGTGCCGCCAGCTGACCGACCGGCCCGAGGCCCCAGATCGCCAGCGTGCCGCCCTCGGGCACGTCGGCGTACGCGACGCCCTGCCAGGCGGTCGGCAGGATGTCGGACAGGTACAGCACGCGCTCGTCGGCGACGCCGTCCGGCACCGGGATCGGGCCGAAGTGGGCCTGCGGCACGCGCAGGTACTGAGCCTGGCCGCCGGGCACCGAGCCGTACAGGCTGGTGTAGCCGAACAGCGACGCGCCCTTGCCCTGCTCCGTCACCTGCGTGGTCTCGCACTGCGCGTACAGGCCGCGGCTGCACATCCAGCAGCTGCCGCACGAGATGTTGAACGGGACGACGACGCGGTCGCCGGGCTTGATGTGCGTGACGCCGGCGCCGACCTCCTGCACCACGCCCATGGTCTCGTGGCCGAGCACGTCGCCGGGCGCCAGGTACGGACCGAGCACCTCGTACAGGTGCAGGTCGCTGCCGCAGATGGCCGTCGAGGTCACCTCGATGATCGCGTCGGTGGGCTCTTGGATCGTCGGGTCCGGCACGTCCGTGACCTGGACGTCACGTCGGCCCTGCCAGGTGAGTGCTCGCATGCCCTCGACCCTCGCACCGGTCGGCCCGGCCCGCCGCCCGAGACCGTGGTGACCGCGTCGTCCGCACCGGGTCCGCCGTCTGGGATGCTGCTGCCCCCTCCCCCGGCCTCCGGAGCGTGCCGTGCAACCCAGACCCGCGCTGGTCATCGACTGGGTCGAGTCCGCCGTGGTGCTCGCCGGCCGCGAGGGCATCACGCTGCGCGGCGTGCAGGAGTACGTGTGGGACCGCCTGCCGCAGTCGGTGCGCTCGACGCCCGACGTGCTCGCCGTGGGCGCCAACCTCAGCTCGGCGCTGGGCAGCCTGAAGCGTGCGAACCGCATCTGGTGGGACGCCGGCAGCCGGCGCTGGTTCTCGGTGACCGTCGAGCTCGACCGGCTGCCGTTCGACGTCGCCACGACCTGATCGCTTCTCCTCGGGAAAGACGCTTCGGGGCGACACACCGCAGAAGCGGTGCCATGGTGACCGGCGAGAAGCGGTCCAGCAGCGTGGCCGGTCGTGCGACTCCAGGGAGCTCCCGTGCGCACCCGCAACCTCGCCCACATGCTCGCCCCCGCGACGGTCCTCGCGCTCGCGGCCTGCGGCGGCGTCGGATCCGGTGGGTCCGGCGACGACGACACGAAGGCCTCCGGGGGCAAGGTCACGATCACGACCATGGGCTTCGGGACGCCGGACGAGATCGCGACGTCCCGCCTGAAGACGTACGAGTCCGCTGCGGACGGCGGCCCGGTGAAGGTCACCGAGGGCGGGTTCGACCAGCAGCAGTTCCTGTCGGCGGTCGCCAGCGGCAACCCGCCGGACGTCGTCTACCTCAGCCGCGACGACGTCGGTACCTTCGCCGCCAGCGGCGCGATCCAGCCGATGACCGACTGCATCAAGAGCGCGAACGTCGACATGTCGCAGTACCGCGCCCCGGCCGTCGCGCAGGTGACGCTGGCCAGCACGGTGTACGCCCTGCCGGAGTTCTACGGCCTGCGGCTGCTCATCTCCGACGACGACGTGCTGGCGAAGGCCGGCGTGCCGGTCTCGGACGTCGCGACCGGGGACTGGGACACGATCGAGGCCGCCAACGACCGGCTGACCAAGGGCAGCGGCCGCGGCCTGGACGTCATCGGCTACGACCCGCGGGTGCCCGACACGCTGCAGCTGTGGACCGCCGCGAACGGTGGCGAGATGCTCAGCGCCGACGGCCGGACGGCGAAGCTGAACGACCCGAAGGTCGTCGAGGCCCTGCAGTTCACCACCGACCTGGTGAAGCGCGAGGGGAGGTACTCGGACTTCAAGGCCTACCGCGAGAGCGCGGACTTCTTCGGCGCGAAGAACCAGTACGTGCAGGACCAGATCGGGGCCATGCCGATCGACGACTTCTACCTCAACGTGCTGGCCGACGTGTCACCGAAGACGAAGGTCACGGTGTCGCCGTTCCTCGGCCGCGACGGCAGGCCGGTGAACGTGTCCGGCGGGCAGGCGTGGGCGATCCCCAAGGGCGCGAAGCACGCGGAGCAGGCCTGCCGGTTCGCGAGGACGATGACCGCCGCCGACACGTGGCTCGCGGCGGCGAAGGCGCGCAAGGCGGCGCTCGACGCCAAGGGGTCGTTCTACCTCGGCACCAACACCGGCAACAGCAAGGCCGACGCGATGATCCGGGAGCAGGTGCTGGAGCCGACCGGGAACGCGGCGCTCGACGCCGGCGTCAAGGTGCTGCAGGCCGCGCAGGAGCAGGCGGTGCCGCTGCCGGCGACCGCGGCGGGCGCGGAGTTCAAGATCGCCTACACCGACGCCGCGACCCGGGTGCTGGAGGGGAAGCAGACGCCGCAGCAGGCGCTCGACCAGGCGCAGCAGGAGGCGCAGAAGGCCATCGACAAGGGCTTCGAGGCGATGAAGTGACCGCCGCGGCGACGGAGGGCGTGCCGCCGACCGCGGCCGAGGTGGCGACCTCGCGCGACCGTCGTCGCCCTCCGCGCGCCGGGCGCGGCACCCAGCAGCGCCAGCAGACGCGGGCCGCGCTGCTGTTCATCTCCCCGTGGATGATCGGGTTCCTCGTCTTCACGGCGGGCCCGATGGTCGCCAGCCTGGTGCTGTCGTTCACCGGCTACGACCTGGTGAGCTCCCCGCACTGGGTCGGTCTCGACAACTACCGCGAGCTGGCCGGCGACCCCAAGGTGCTGACGGCGGTGCGCAACACCGCCTTCTACACCGTGCTGCACGTGCCGCTGTCGATGCTCGTCGCGATGCTGCTGGCCCTCTCGCTGCAACGGCTCTCGCGCGCCCAGGGCTTCTTCCGCACGGTGGTGTACCTGCCGGTCATGACGCCGCCGGTCGCGATCGGCGCGATGTTCCTGCTGCTGCTGAACGGTCGCACCGGCCTGGTGAACGAGGTGCTCTCGTGGTTCGGCGTGCAGGGCCCGGCGTGGACGACGGACCCGTCCTGGATCAAGCCCGGCCTGGTGCTCATGAGCCTGTGGACCGTCGGCGGCACCGCGGTGATCTACCTCGCGGCGCTGAAGGACGTGCCGGAGCCGCTGCTCGAGGCGGCGCTGCTGGACGGCGCCGGCCCGTGGCGGCGGTTCCGCTCGGTGACGCTGCCGATGATCAGCGGCACCGTCTACTTCACGCTGATCGTCAACACCATCGCCTCGCTGCAGACGTTCAGCGAGGTCTACACGATGTACTTCGGCAACGCCGCCACGTCGTCCGGCTCCGGCGACGCGGCGCTCATGTACGCCGTCTACCTGTTCCAGCAGGCCTTCCAGTTCCTGCACATGGGGTACGCGTCGGCGATGGCGTGGCTGCTGTTCCTCGTCGTGATGGTCGTGACCCTGGTGCAGGTGCAGGTCGCCCGGCGCCGCGTCTACTACGAGGGAGGCTGACGTGGCCACCGCCGACGTCGCCGTCACCGCGCCGCCGTCCGGGTCGAGCCGGCCGCCCGTCGCCGAGGGACCGGGGCGTCGGCGCCGTCCGGTGACGAAGGTGCTCTGGGTGCTCGTGGTCGGCCTGCTGGTGCTGCTGCTGCTCTACCCGTTCGTCTGGCTGGTCAGCGCGTCGCTGAAGCCGCGTTCGGAGGTGTTCGACAACGGCCTGATCCCGAACCCGTTGCAGGCGAGCAACTACAGCGAGGTCTGGCAGACCACCTCGCTGCTCACCTGGCTGGTGAACAGCGTCGTGGTCGGGGTGGCGGCCGCGGTCGCGGTCACGATCAGCAGCGCGCTCGTCGCGTTCGGGTTCGCCTACTTCAGGTTCCGGGGCCGCAACACGCTGTTCGCGCTGGTGCTCGGCACGATGATGCTGCCCGGCACGGTGACGATGGTGCCGACGTACCTGATCTGGAACGAGATCGGCCTGGCCAGCACGCAGGTGCCGCTGTGGGCCGGCAACCTGTTCGCCTCGGCCTTCTACGTCTTCATGCTGCGGCAGTTCTTCCTCACCGTGCCGCGCGACCTGTTCGAGGCGGCGCGCATCGACGGTGCGAACCACTGGCGGCTGTTCCGCTCGATCGCGCTGCCGCTCGCCCGCCCGGCGCTGATCATCGTGCTGGTGTTCGAGCTGCGGGCGAGCTGGACCGACCTGGTGAAGCCGCTGATCTACCTGCGCGACCCGGCGCTCTACACCGTGCCGCGCGGCCTGAAGTCGGTGGTCGACCAGTTCGGCAAGGGCGGCGAGAGCCAGTGGGAGATCGTGCTCGCGGCCAGCGTGCTGGCGACGATCCCCATGGTGGTCCTGTTCCTGCTGGCGCAGCGGCACTTCGTGCAGGGCATCGCCACCACGGGCCGCGGCGGCAGCTGACGACGCCTGGCCGGGCGTCGGCGGCCGCAGGTAGGGATCGGCGAGCAGCCGGCGGAACGCCTGCAGCGACGCCTCGCTCGAGCGCACCTGCCAGTGCCGTTCCTTGCGGACGTCGAACCAGATGACGCCTTTGACGAGCGGGAACGACCGGCGCAGCGTCGGCACGATCGCGTCGATCCACGCCGCCTCGTCGCCGCCCCGGTCGTCGGTGGCCGTCTCGCCGATCAGCACCGGCTTGCCGAGGGTGGCCAGGTCGGCGTAGACCGGCGCGAAGACCTCCTCGAACGACCGCCAGGCGAACCCCTCCTGCGAGGTGCCCCAGTTGTAGCCGTCGATCCCGGTCCAGTCGACGTAGGCGTCACCCGGGTAGTAGTCGAGGGCCGGGGGCGCGCCGTCCGAGTCGGTGTCGTTCGGCGCCCACACCCACACGACGTCGCTCGCGCCGTGCGCCTCGAACACGTCGTGCACGTGCCGGTAGAACGCCACGTACGACGCCGGCCGGTGCCCGCCCCACGCCTCGTCGCCGTTCATCTCCGCCGCGAGGTCGACGAAGAACGGCCGGCCGATCCGGGCTGCGCCGTCGGCGACCCGGCCGAGGTACGCGTCGTGACGACCCGCCACGACCTCGTCGAGGTCGACGTCGAAGGGCTCCCAGTTCACGACCGGGACGCGCCCGGACGCCAGGTCGTCCTGGACGACGCCGTCCGCCGTCCAGTCGGCCGACCAGTCGACGTACGTCAGGTGCAGGCGGGGCGTCGTGCCGAGCCGGGCGTCGGTCGCGGCCGGCGTGCCGTCGCCGTAGTAGATGCCGCTCCAGGCACCGGACGCCGGCACCAGCGGACCGCGGACGCCCGTGACGGACGGCGTGGCGCCGTGCGACGGCGGGACCGCGCGCTGCTCGGGGGCGTGCGTGCAGCCGGCGGTCAGCAGGGCGAGCAGGGCGGCCAGCGCCAGCCGGCGCGTGCGCGGACGGGGGGCCGGGTGGCGGTGCACGCGACCAGCCTGTCAGCCGTGGCGGGGCGATCGCGCCGGGACGCACGAGCGGCCCACCCGATCGCTCGGGTGGGCCGCTCGGGGTGGTGCGTCGGTCAGCTGTCGCTGGCCTTCTGCTGCACGGTCTGCTTGGCGTCCTGCGCGTCGGAGCGGACGTCGACGGCGGCCTGCTGGCCCTCGCCCTTGACGGTCTGCGCCGCGTCGGCGGCCGACGACTTCAGCTGCTGGGCAGCCTCCTGCGCCGGCTCCTTGAGGTGCTGACCGGCCTCCTGCGCGACCTGCTTGGCCTGGTCGGCGAGGGGGGCCGCCTTCTCCTTGGCCGTGGCGGCCGCGGCGCGCTCGGCGTTCGAGGTCGGGATGAGCGCCGACACGAGCAGGCCCGCGCCGAAGGCGATCAGGCCGGCCGCGAGCGGGCTGCCCTGCGCCTGCGACTGCAGCTTGCCGGGCACGTCGGAGACGCTGCCGGCGGCACCGGAGGTCTTGTCGGCCACCGCGTGCTGCGCCTCGTGGGCGGAGCCCATGACCTTGTCCTTGGCGCCCATGACCTTGTCGCTGACCTTCGACACCTGGCGCTTGGCCACGTTCTTCGGGTTGGCGGTGTCGGCCAGCAGGTCGACGTCGTCGCTCATCTGGGCCCGGGTGCGCTCGATGTCGGCGCGGATCTCGTCGGGGGTGCTCATCGGTTCTCCTCCTCGTGGCCCTTGAGGGCCGGCGGGATCTTCTTGACGGTCTCGGTGGTGCGGTCCAGGCCCTTGACCTGTGCGAGCTGCTTCTTGCCGACCAGCGCCAGGACGCCGGCGATCACGGCCCAGAGGAGCATCACGATGAGCGCCGACCAGCCGCGGCCGGTGGCGTTGCCGAGGCCCCACCACAGCGCGATGGAGGCGAACAGCACCGCGAAGTGACCGGCGACGCCGGCCCCACCGAGCATGCCCGCGCCCTTGCCCGCCTTGCTGGCGGACTCCTTGGCCTCGGCCTTGGCGAGCTCGATCTCCTGGCGCACCAGGGTCGAGAGGTCCTTGCTCACGTCGCCGAGGATCGCCCCGATGGATGGGCGGTCGTCGGTGTGCGACGAGGTCGACGAGGTCGATGCGGTCGACGAGCTGCCGCCGACCGACGTCGCGCCCGCGCCGTAGGTCTCCTGCGTCATGAGGTCAGCCCACCACCCTGGGTGGACGTCGTGCCGGCGGAGACGCCCGCGGACCCGGCCGGCGGGTACTCGAGCTCGTCGGACGGCGTCCAGTCCCTGGGCCGCAGGTCGACGTCGCCGCCCGTGGTGCCCGCGGTGCCGGTCGTGCCGATCGTGCCGGCGAACTGCGAGGGGGTGCTGCTCGTGCTGGTCTCGGGCGGGCCGTCCTTCAGGCCGCGACCGAGCCGGCCGACGACGACGCCGGCGAGGGCGGCGATGCCGATGAACGCGCCGGGACGCTGGCGGGCGAAGGAGCGCACCTCGTCCAGCACGTCACCGGGCTCGCGGTCGTCGAGCCAGCCGGCGACGGTGTGGGTGCGGTCGGCGACCTGGCGGGCCAGGTCGGACGCGAGGCCCTGCTCCTGCGAGCCCTTGGCCATGTCGTGCAGCTCGTCGGCGAGGGCGCGCAGGCCGGTCGCGACCTTGGTCTGCTGCTGCGAGGCCTGGGTCTGCAGCTCGCCGCGGGTCTGCCCGATGAGGTCCTTGGCCTGCTGCTTCGCCTGCCCGGCGACGTCGGCGGCCTGGTCCTTGGCGACGTCCGCCACGTGCTTGCCGGACTGCACGGCGCTGTCCTTCACGTCCGCGGCCTGGCCCTTGGCGACGTCCTTCGTGCTGGTGCTCTGGCCGGTGCCGCTGGTCGCGCCGGAGTCGGCGAAGCCGTCGGTCGACGAGTACGACGTGGTGGGCGGGTAGGTCTCGCCCGTCACGGGCACGAGCGGGTCGTGGTTGGGGTCGGTCATGATGTCCGTCCTCGGGGTGCTTGGGGTCTCTTCGACGTGGATCACCCGGCGTGTTGCAGGCGTTCCTCGACCTCCAACGTGGCACGACACCACCGGCCCGCAACCCGGACGGCGTGTCGGGCAGAAACATCCGTTCGAGCGCGCGCGAACCCGTTCGCAGGTCTATGTTCTGCGGCTCGCGTCGCCCCGGGCATCGCACCCGTGCCCGCCTGGCGGCCCGCCTCCTCGCGGGTGAGCGTCGGGCGAGCGGTCGCCGCAGGCGTGGAGGCGTTCGAGCACGAACGTCGAGGAGGCCGAGACCTTCGACGTCGGCACCACCGTGGCCGTGGCCTCGGTCGACGACCACGACGCGCTCGTGCTGCCGGGCGGCACCACCGACCCCGACGAGCTGCGCACGGCCCGTGGACGCTCGTCGAGGCCGCCGGCCCGGTGTGACCCAGCCGTGACCGACCCGGGCCCGTCCGGGTGGCCTGGGGCACCGAAGGACCGGCGGGGCCCCAGGCCGGTGACGCTCCGCGGTCGTCCGTCACGAATCTGCAGACTGACCAATCCGCGGCGCGATCCGGCCCGAAGGCCCTTCGACAGCACAGAGCGTCCCACCGGGCGCCACCCGCACTCGAAGGAGCACTCGTCATGACCGCACGACGCACCACCCCCCGCCTCGCCCTGACCGTCGCCGTGGCCGGCGTCGCGCTCGCCGCGACCGCCTGCGGCAGCAGCGACAGCGACACCACGGCCGGCTCGGGCTCGTCCGCGTCGTCCTCGTCGTCGTCGTCGACCACCTCGGCCCCGATGACCTCGAGCCCCAGCACCGACGCCATGGGCGCCTCGCTCGTCGGCCCGGGCTGCGCCGACTACGCCAAGGCCGTGCCGGACGGCGCGGGCTCGGTCGAGGGCATGTCGCAGGACCCGGTCGCCACCGCGGCGTCGAACAACCCGCTGCTGAAGACCCTCACCGCGGCCGTCTCCGGCAAGGTGAACAAGGACGTCGACCTGGTGAACACGCTGAACAACGGCGACTTCACGGTCTTCGCGCCGGTCGACACCGCCTTCGCCAAGATCCCGGCGAAGACGCTGAAGACGCTGTCGGACGAGAAGGGCGGCAAGACCCTCTCGACGATCCTGACCTACCACGTGGTGCCCGGTCAGCTGAGCCCCGACATGGTCGCCGGCACGCACAAGACCGCCGAGGGCGAGGACCTGAAGGTCTCCGGCTCGGGTGACTCGATCACCGTCGGCGACCAGAAGGCCAAGGTCATCTGCGGTGGCGTCAAGACCGCCAACGCGACCGTCTACCTCATCGACTCGGTGCTCATGCCGCCGAAGATGAGCTGACGATCGACAGGGTGCACTGATCGGACAGCTGTCGGTGCAGCACAGCGGGGCGGTGACCACGTGGTCACCGCCCCGCTGTCGTGCTCGCCCGTGCCTAGCGCCGGCGGACGCCCGGCACCCGGCCGGCCAGGTCGTCGACCCGGGCCAGTCCGCGGGTCAGGCCGTTCGGCCCGCTCCGCCGCTCGATCTGCCGCCGGACGACGCGCAGCGCACCGAGCACCGCCGGCACCACCACGGCGAACAGCGCCCACTGGCGCAGCCTGCCGCTGAGGAAGACCCACACCTCAGAGGCCGAGCTTGCCCGCGATGCCGCCCGCGCCGCCGCCGCCCAGCAGCTCGGCGGGGTTCACGCCGAACTTGCCCAGCAGGTCCTGGTGCTGGTCGGTGTCGACCTGGTCGGGCAGCTCGGACTCCGCCTGCGCCGCCTGGTCGTGGTCGCCGCGGTTCTTGATCAGGTCGATGACGGTCTGCTTGTCGATCTGCATGGGTGCTCCTCGTGCTCTCGGGAGACGACCAGCTCGTCGTCCTCGCGGCCACGCTCGCGGCGGTGGCCGCACCTCGCAACCGCAGGGGCACGTGGCACCATCACGGGCGATGACGTCGCCCGACCTGACCCCCGACGAGCTGGCCTTCCTGCAGGCCGCGCTCGACCTGGCCCGCGAGGGCTCCACCGCCGAGCTCGTCGCGCTGGTCGAGGCCGGGCTGCCGGTGAACCTGACGGCGGGCTCCGGCGACACCCTGCTGGTGCTGGCCGCGTACCACCGGCACGCCGAGACCGTCGAGGCGCTGCTGCGGCTGGGCGCCGACCACACCCGGGTCAACGACCGCGGGCAGACGGCGCTCGGGTGCGCGGTGTTCCGGCAGGACGAGCCGTCGGTGCGCGCCCTGCTGGCCGCCGGTGCCGACCCCGCGCTCGGCCGGCAGTCGGCGTGGGCGGTGGCCGAGGTCTTCGAGCTGCCGGAGATGACGGCGCTGCTGCGGTCGGCCGAGTCGCCCGGCGGTCGGCGCGCGGACGACGGTGCCCCCGGTTAGCGTCGCCCGCATGAGCGAACCCACCAGCGACCGACCCCTCGCACTGGTCACCGGCGCGAGCAGCGGCATCGGCCTCGAGCTCGCCCACGAGTTCGCCCGCGCCGGCTTCGACCTGGTCGTCGCCGCCGAGGACGAGGGCGTGAACACCGCCGCCGCGACCCTGCGCGAGGACGGCGTCGACGTGCGCGCGATCCAGGTCGACCTGCGCTCGCACGCGGGGGTCGAGCGGCTCTGGGCGCAGGCCACCGAGGGCACCCGGGTGGTCGACGCCGTGGCGCTGAACGCCGGCGTCGGCCGCGGCGGCGCCTTCCTCGACCAGGACCTGCAGGACGTGTACGAGGTGATCGAGGTCAACGTGATCTCGACCGTGCACCTCGCCCGGCTGGTGCTGGCCGACATGGTCGAGCGCGGTGCCGGGCGGGTGCTGATCACCTCCTCGATCGCCTCGACGATGCCCGGCTCGTTCCAGGCCGTCTACAACGCGTCGAAGTCGTTCCTGCAGTCGTTCACCGAGGCGCTGCAGGACGAGCTGAAGGACACCGAGGTCACCATCACCGCGCTGATGCCGGGCCCGACCGACACGAACTTCTTCCACCGCGCGGGCATGGACGACACACCCGTCGGCCAGGGCAGCAAGGACGACCCCGCACAGGTTGCGGCACAGGGGTTCCAGGCCCTCATGGCCGGCAAGCCGAAGCTCGTCGCCGGGTCGCTCAAGACCAAGGCGCAGGGCGTGGCGAACGCCGTGCTGCCCGACAAGCTGAAGGCCGCCGCGCACCGCCGGATGGCCGAGCCCACCAGCGAGCAGGAGCAGTCGTGAGCACCGACGCGATCGTCGTCCTCAAGGACGAGCACAAGGAGATCCGCCGCCAGTTCAAGGCGTTCGAGCGCGCCGAGGACGACGTCGAGGAGCGCGGCCGGGTCGTCGCCCGGATCATCGAGCTGCTCACCGTGCACACGTACCTCGAGAACGAGGTGATGTACCCCGAGGTGCGCACGCTGCTGCCCGACCTCGAGGACGACGTGCTCGAGTCGTACGAGGAGCACCACGTCGCCGACGTCCTGGTGATGGAGCTGGCGGCCCTGCAGCCCGACGCCGAGCGGTACGTCGCGAAGACGACGGTGCTGATCGAGAACGTCACGCACCACATGGACGAGGAGGAGCAGGACTGGTTCCCGAAGGTGCGCGAGGGACTCAGCCGCAAGCAGCTGCAGGAGATCGGCGCCCGGATGCTCGAGCTGCGCGAGTCGGCACCGCGCTCGCCGTCGTCGCCGAAGGCCCTGAAGAAGGTCGTCGACGCGGTGATCGCCTGAGCACCACCGCGCCGCACGCCAGGGACCGCCAGCGCCTCCGGGTGCTGGCGGTTCCTGGCGAGCACCCGTACGTCGAGCACGTGCTCGAACCGGTGGACGGCGACCCGGTGGTCGACCGCGTGCCCGACCCCGGGTCGCTCGGGTCGGGTCGCCCGGCCGCCCTCTCGCCCGCGTGGGTCGAGCAGCACGCCCACGAGGTCGACCTGGTGCACCTGCACTTCGGCTTCGACGCGCTCACGCCCGCCGAGCTGACCGCCTGGACCGGTGCGCTGCGCCGGCACCGGCTGCCGCTCGTGCTGACGGTGCACGACCTGCGCAACCCGCACCACCGCGAGCCCGGGCCGCTCGAGCAGCAGCTCGACGTGCTGGTGCCGGCCGCCGACGCGCTGCTCACCCTGACCGGCCGCGCTGCCGACCTGGTGCAGCGCCGCTGGGGCCGGCGCGCTGACGTGCTGCCGCACCCGCACGTGGTGCCGGTGGAGCGGCTCGGCCGCGCCCGCCCGCCGCGCACCGAGCCCGGGCTGACGGTCGGCCTCGACCTGAAGTCGTTGCGCGCCAACGTGTCTGCGCTGCCGGTGACCCTCGCGGCGGTCGAGGCGGTGCGCACGGTGCCAGGCGCCCGGCTGCTCGTGGGCCTGCACCGCGAGGTGCTCGAGCCCGGCTTCCCGCGGGCCGACCCCGAGCTGGTCGAGACCCTGCGGCGGCTGCACGACGAGGGCGCGATCGAGCTGCGGCTGCGCGACCGGCTGGGCGACGACGAGCTGCTCGACCACCTGTCGCGGCTCGACGTGTCGGTGCTGCCGTACGCGTTCGGCACCCACTCCGGCTGGGTCGAGCTGTGCCACGACCTCGGCACCCAGGTCGTCGCGCCCCGGCTGGGCTGCTGGCACGACCAGCGCGAGCTGCTCGGCTACGACGTGGTCGACGGCGTGCCCGACGTCACGCAGCTGGCCGAGGCGCTGCAGCTGGCCGCCGGCCGCACCCCGGCACCCGCCGACCGCGTCGAGCGGCTTCGCGAGCGGGCCGACGTCGTCGCCGCGCACCACGCGCTGTACCGCCGGCTCGTGGGGCAGCGCGGCGGCAGCGACCTCGACGGCGACCGGCGTCCGGCGTGATCGGCTGGTACGTGCACCACCACGGCGCCGGGCACCGTCAGCGGCTCACCGCGGTCGCCGAGCACCTGCGCGAGCCGGTCACCGGCCTGAGCTCGCTGCCCGCCCCGCCGGGGTGGCGCGGCGACTGGGTGCTGCTGCCCCGCGACGACGGCCCGGGCACCGCGGACGCCGACCCCACCGCGCACGGGGTGCTGCACTGGGCGCCGCGCCACCACGAGGGCCTGCTCGAGCGCGCGGCCCGGCTCACCGGGTGGCTGCACGACGCCCGCCCAGCGCTGGTCGTGGTCGACGTGTCGGTCGAGGTGACGCTGCTGACCCGGCTCGCCGGGGTGCCGGTGGCCGTCGCGGCCATGCTCGGCGACCGCACCGACCGCGCGCACCGGCTGGCCCACGACGTCGCCGACCTGCTGCTCGCGCCCTGGCCGGCACGCACCGAGCCCGGCTGGCCCGACGACTGGCAGGCGAAGACCGTGCACGTCGGCGCGTTCTCGCGGTTCGACGCCGAGCCGCCGCCCTCGCCCGAGCGGCTGGCCGCCGCCCGGGCGGCCTGGCCCGCCGGCGCCGGACGCCGGGTGCTGGCGTTCTGGGGGTCGGGCGGCGACGACGTCGCGGTCGCCGACCGCAGCGCGGTGCGCGAGCGGACGGCGCAGGGCTGGCGCTGGCTCGACCGCGGCGGCAGCGCCCCCGCCTCCCCCGACCTGTGGGCCGAGCTGCACGCCGCCGACGTCGTGGTCACGCACGCCGGGCACAACGCCGTCGCCGAGGTGGCCGCCGCCCGGCGTCCGGCCGTCGTGGTGGCGCAGCGCCGTCCGCACGACGAGCAGGTGGCCCGCGCCCGGCTGCTGCACGACCAGGGCCTCGCGGTCGCGCTGGACGCCTGGCCGCGCACCGACGCCTGGCCCGCGCTGCTCGACGCCGCGGCCGACGCCGGCGGTGCCGCCTGGGCCCGCTGGTCACCCGGCGACGGCGCCCGCGCGATGGCCGCCGCCGTCGACGCCCTCGCCGCCACCCCCTCCCGCCGAGATGCGAGTAGCGGTTCACCGGGCTCCGCCCAGGTGAACCGCTCCTCGCATCTCGGCACAGAGGGGGCCGAGGAGGTGGGATCGTGATCGCACCGCACGAGGTGGCCGTCGTGACCATCGCGGCCGGGCGGCACGAGCACCTGCGCGGGCAGCTGGCCGGGCTGGCCCGCTCGTCGCAGCCGCCGGGGCGGCACGTGGTCGTGAGCATGGGCGACGACGCCGTCGCCGGCGTGGTGGCCGAGCACCCGGCGCCGTGGCCGCAGCCCGTGGTGCACGTCCCGGTCCCGGACGACGGCGAGCTGCCGCTGGCCCGGGCCCGCAACGCCGGGGTCGAGCGCGCGCTGGCCGACGGCGTCCTGCTGCTGGTGCTGCTCGCCGTCGACTGCGTGCCGTCGCGCGGGCTGCTCGCCCGGTACGCCGCGGCCACCGCGCAGGTGCCGGACGACGCGCACCCCGCGGTGCTGGCCGGTGCGGTGCACTACCTGCCCGAGCGCGGGCCGGAGGGGTACCCGGCCGAGGGGCTCGAGCGGCTGGCGCCCCCGCACCCGGCGCGCCCGGTGCCGCCGGACGGCGAGGTCGTGGTCGACCGCGAGACCCGGCTGTTCTGGTCGCTGTCGTTCGCGATGACCGGCGAGGACTGGGTGCGCACCGGCGGGTTCTGCGAGGACTACACCGGCTACGGCGGCGAGGACACCGACTTCGGCCGGCTCGTGGCGCGGGCGGGCGGCGCGATGGTCTGGGTGGGCGGTGCCGCGGCGGCGCACCAGCACCACCCCACGAGCTCACCGCCCGTGCATCACCTGGAGGCGGTGGTGCGGAACGCCAACCTGTTCCGCGCGCGCTGGGGCTGGTTCCCGATGGAGGGCTGGCTCTCGGCGTTCGCGGACGCCGGGCTGATCCGGCTCGACGAGCGCACCGGCGACTGGGCCCTGGTCGACAGCCGGCGGTAGAGCGCGACGTAGTCGTCGACCATGCGGTCGCGCGACAGGTGCAGGCGGGCGTGCTCGTGCACGGCGGTGCGGTCGAGGCCGACGGCGCGCGGCAGCTCGGCCGCCATCGCCGCGGTGTCGCCGCCCGCGACCAGCGCACCGGTCGGCAGCCGGCCGGGTGCGCCGTCGGGGCTGCCCAGCACCTCGGGCAGCCCGCCGCGCGCGAAGGCGACGACCGGGGTGCCGCAGGCCAGCGCCTCGGCGGCGACGAGCCCGGACGGCTCCTCCCAGTCCGGCGTCACCAGCACCGCGGCGGAGGCGCCGACCAGCGCCGCGAGCGCCGTGCCCGTGAGGTGGCCGACGTACTCGACGTCGGGCCCGAGCAGCGGGCGCACGACCTGGCGGAACCACGCGCGGTCGCTGATCGGCCCGGCCAGCCGCAGACGGTGCCCGGCGCGGCGGGCGGCCTCGATCGCGAGCTGGGGGGCCTTCTCGGGCACCATCCGGCCCGACCACAGCAGGGCGTCGCCGCCCGGGCCGGGCCGCCAGGTGCCGAGGTCGACGCCGTTCGCGACGACGGTGGCGCGGCGTCCGACGTGCGCCCACTGCTGCGCGGTGTGCCGGCTGACCGCCGAGAACGCGGTGGTGCCGTCGCCGGCGGCGTGCGCGGCCTCGAGCCACGGCGTCGGCGGGGTGTGCAGCGTGGTCAGCAGCGGGGTGCGCAGCGTGCCGGCCATGGCCATCGGCAGGTAGTGCAGGGAGTGGTCGTGCACGACGTCGAGGTCGTCGCCGAGCGATCCGGCCAGCGCCAGCATGAGGCGCAGGTAGGCGTGGTGCTCCGACATGAACTGCTGGGCGGGCATCGAGACGTCGGCGCGGGCCAGCTCGCTGGGGTCCCACCCACCGGCCGGGAACGCGAACCGCTCGTCGGCACCGTCCGAGCCCTCGGCCGCGAACAGCGACACCTCGTGCCCGCGTTCGCGCAGACCCGCAGCCAGGCCGGCGACCATCGCCTCGAGCCCACCGGCGAACGGCTCGCGCACGGGGAAGCGGGCGGGCGCGACGAGGGCGATGCGCAGCGGTCGGCGCGAGCGCCTGGGGCGCTCGCCGTCGGAGGGGACGGCGAGGCGGAGCACGGTGTCCTGGTCCAGCGAGTGCACGGGCCGCCTCTCGTCGCTCGGGTCGGCGCGGGGTGCGCACCTCGCGTCATGGTGGCGGTGCCGGGCCCCCGGGGCCAATCGAGCCGTGCGAACCGGTCAGGGTGCCGACCGCAGGCCGCTTCGTTACCGTCGCCGGTGTGCTCACCGCCACGCCGTCGTCCGCCGAGGCGGCCGAGGCGGCCCGGCGAGAGCACCACGGCGAGTTCTACGGCCTGCGTCCGCTGCCTGCGGACGACGGTCGCCCGCTCGTGACGGTGGCCGGCAACTGCCAGGCCGGGTCGGTGCGGGTGCTGCTCGACGGCGCGCCCTCTGCGCCCTGCCGCTCGGTGCGGGTGCCGCCGCTGCACGAGCTGACCGCCGCGGACGTGCCGCGGCTGCAGCGGCTGCTCGCGGCGTCCGACGTGCTGGTCTGCCAGCCGGTGCGCGACGACTACCGCGGCCTGCCGATCGGCACCCGCCAGCTGGCGAAGCAGCTGCCGGCGACCGGTCGCCTCGTGCTGTTCCCCGTCGTCCGGTACGCCGGGCTGCACCCGTGGCAGGTGATCGTGCGCACCGACGCGGGCGACCCGCCGGTCGTGCCGTACCACGACCTGCGCACGGTGGCCCGGGCCGCCGGGCTGGTGCTCGACCCGCCGACGAACGACACCGTGCGGGCCGTGACCGAGGCGTCGCTGGGCGAGCTGCGCACCCGCGAGCAGCGGCACGGCACCGTCGTGGTGAGCGACCTGCTCACCACCGCGGGGGCCGAGGCGGCGCACACGATCAACCACCCGGGCAACCAGGTGCTGATCGGCCTGGCGCGCCGCGTGCAGGCAGCGCTCGGCTGGGCGCCCGACGCGACCGACCCCGGTCGCACCCTGCTCGACAGCGTGCACGCCCCGCTCGACCCGCTGGTCGTGGCCGCCCACGGCCTCGACGTCGCACCGCGCCCCGACTGGGTGGTGGGCGGTCGCGCCGTGCCCGACGCGGACGTCGTCGAGGCGCAGCTGCGCTGGTACGCCGAGCACCCGCCCGTGGTGCCCGCGGCGCTGCAGCGGCACGCACCGCTGCTGCAGCTGCTCGGCGGGCGGGCCGCGTGAGCACGCACCACCTCGTCGTCGGGCCCCCCGAGCACGGCGTCACCCGGTGCGGGCAGGCGCACGCCGACGCCGATCTCGCGGCCGGGGCCGCGAGCGGGCGCACCCGCGTCGAGCGGGCGGTCGACCTTCCCGACCTGGCGTGGCTGCCCGACCTGCTGCAGCACGAGGCCGCCGGCCACCACGTGCACGCGCACGTCACCGACCGGCTGCTCGGCACCGACCCGCACCGCGCCCGCGAGGTGCTGCAGGCGCTGGCTGCGCGGGTGCCGCTGAGCGTCACGCTGCACGACCTGCCGCAGCCCGCGGACGGACGCTGGTTCGACGCCCGCCGGGCGCTGGCCGCAGCCGCCGTCGCGGGGTGCCGCCGGGTGGTCGTGTCCAGCGAGCACGAGCGGCGGCTGCTCGCCGCGTGCCTGCCGCCCGGTACCGACCTGTCGCACGTGCACGTGGTGCCGCTGCCGCTCGACGCCCACCCGGCCGGCCCCGGCCGGCCGCCGCACCACCCCGTCGTCGGGGCGCTCGGCTTCGTCTACCCCGGCAAGGGCCACGACGACGTGCTCGAGGCGCTGCGCGGGGTCGAGGGCGCCGAGCTGCTGGTGCTCGGCCGGGCCGCTGCCGGGCACGACGACCTGCTCGACGACCTGCACCAGCGGGCCGCGGCGCAGGGCACCGCGCTCACCGTCACCGGCTTCGTGCCGGACGCCGAGCTGCCGCAGCGGCTGCGCGAGGTGACGGTGCCGGTGGCGGCCAACCGCAACGTGTCGGCGTCCGGCTCGGTCGGCACCTGGCTGGCCGCGGGCCGTCGTCCGCTGGTGCGGCGCAGCGGCTACGCCGAGGAGCTCGCCGAGCGGCTGCCCGGGTGCCTGTGGCTGGTCGACGACCTGGTGGCCGACCTGCGCCGCGCCCTGGCCGACCCGTCGGCGACCTGGCTGCCCCCGGGCACCCGGCTGCACCCGACCACGGCCGAGGCCGCCGCCCTGGTCGCCGCCGCGCTGCAGGACGCCGCGTGAGCGACCCGTCCTCCGACGTCGCGGTGGTGGTGCCGTACTACGACGACCAGCGCGGCCTCGACCTCGTGCTGCGGGCGCTCGAGCTGCAGACCTGGCCGGCCGAGCGGCTCGAGGTCGTGGTGGCCGACGACGGGTCGCCGCAGCCACCCGACCTGGGCGACCGGCCCTACCGCGTGCGGCTGGTGCGCCAGGCGGACGACGGGTTCCGCGCGGCCGCCGCGCGCAACCTGGGCGCCGCCGCGAGCACGGCGCCGCTGCTGCTGTTCGTCGACGGCGACACCGTGCCCGAGCCCGGCTACGTCGCCGCGATGGCCGCCGAGCTCACCGCGCCGGGGCCCGCGCGGCTCGTCGTCGGCCGCACCCGGCACGCCGACCTCACCGGGTGGACGCCGGACCGGCTCGCCGGCTGGCTGACCGGCGCCCACGACGACGCCCCCCGCGAGCTGGCCGAGCCGCGGTGGCTGCTCGACGCGTTCGAGCGCACCGACGACCTGCGGCTCGCCGACGCCACGTCGTACCGGTTCGTGCTGTCGGCGGTGCTCGGCCTGCCGCGCGCGCTGTTCGAGCGGGTCGGCGGGTTCGAGGCGTCGATGCGGCACTACGGCGGCGAGGACCAGGAGCTCGCGAACCGCTGCTGGCTGGCCGGCGCCGACCTGCGGCACTGCCGCGCGGCGGTCGCCTGGCACGACGGGCCCGAGTTCGCCGAGCGCGACCACGACGACGCGCACGCCGCCCGCCGCGACGAGGGCCTGCAGCTCGCCGAGCTGGTGACCGACCCCACGGCCCGCGGCCACGGCCTGGTCTGGTCGCACCCGGACGTCGTCGTCCGCCTGCACGACGCCGGGCACCCGGTGCAGGACGTGCTGCTCTGCGTGCAGTCGCTGCTGCGCGACACCGACGCCGGCGTGTGGCTCGCCGACGGCGCCGCCACGCGCTCGACGCCGCTGGCCGGCGACCCCAGGGTGCACGTCGGCGAGCCGCCGGCGCCGGTGCTGCGCCGCTGCCGCACGCAGGTCGAGGTGCGGCAGCCGGTGGTGCTGCGCGAGACGCTGCTGCGCGGGCTGTGCGAGCGGGCGCCCGTCGACGTCGACGACCTGCTGCTGGTGCGCGGCAGCCGCGACCTCGCACGGGGTCGCGCCGACCGGCCCGAGCAGGTCACCGGCGTCGCGACGGCGCTGCACGACGTCGACGTCGAGCGGTTCTGGGGGCACCTGGCCAAGCACCCCGGGCGCACCGACTCGGCCGCCGCCGCGGCGGCTCGGCGAAACTGCGACAACCCACGACCTGCAACGGCCCACCCGCGGGCAGGCGCCGGTTAGCGTTCCCGCACGGGCCGCTCGCACCTCCCTCGGTGCAGCGGTACAGGGGCAGGCAAGCAGAGGGGGTCGACGTGCAGGGACACGGCACGGAGCAGGACCGGACGGACACCGGGTGGCTCACCGAGGACGAGGTCGCCGGCGTGCTGGAGCTGGCGCGCACCCACCTCGGCACCGACGTCGCGTGGGTCACCGAGTTCAGCGGCGGGCGGCAGGTGGTGCTGGCCAGCTCCGGCGACCCGTCGCTGCTGCACGCCGAGGTCGGCGGCCCGGGCGAGCCCGTCGAGGACACCTACTGCGTGCGGGTGCTGCGCGGCGAGCTGCCGGAGGTGGTGCCCGACGCGAGGCACCACCCGGTGAGCGCGCCGCTGCCGATCACCGAGCGGATGGGCATCGGGTCGTACGTCGGGGTGCCGCTGCACGGACCCGGCGGCACCGTCACCGGCATGCTCTGCGCGCTGGGCCGCACCGCCGACCCGCGGCTCGACGAGCAGGCGCCGCGGTTCCTGGCGATGCTCGCGGCGATCCTGTCGGAGCGGATGTCGGCCCCCGACGCGGTGCGCCGCCGCCGCGCCCGCGAGCGCGCGGAGTCGGTCGAGGACGTGCTCGACGCGGGCGGCCCGGCGATCGTGCACCAGCCGCTGGTGCGGCTGCCGGACCGCGCGGTGCGCGGCTTCGAGGCGCTGGCCCGGTTCGACAGCCCGGCGTTCGTGTCGCCCGCGCACGCCTTCGCGGTGGCCGCGCAGACCGGCCACGGCGTCGAGCTGGAGGCGTCGGCCGCGCGCGCCGCGATGGACACGCTGCCGCGGCTGGCCAGGGGGCAGACCCTCACCGTGAACCTGTCGGCGGAGGCGCTCGCCGACGGCCGGGTGGTCGACCTGGTGCTGCAGCGCGGCGCCCAGGCCGCGGCGTCCGGGCAGCTGCTCGCCGTCGAGGTCACCGAGCACACCGTCGTCGACGACTACCCGGCGCTGCGCGCAGTGCGGGAGCGGCTGCGCGCGGCCGGGCTCGCGGTCTACGTGGACGACGCCGGCGCCGGGTACGCGAGCCTGCACCACGTGCTCGAGCTGCGCCCCGACGTCATCAAGGTCGACATCGACCTGGTGCGGCACGTCGACACCGACCCCGCGCGGGCCGCGCTGATCCGGTCGCTGGTGGCGTTCGCGCGGGAGATCCGGGCCGTGGTGCTGGGCGAGGGCGTCGAGACGGCGGGCGAGCACGCGGCGCTGGTCGACCTCGGGGTCACCTACGGGCAGGGCTTCTACTACGGCCGCCCCGGCCCGCTGCCGGACGTGCTCTCGCAGGCCGGGTAGCACCTGGCGAGCGTCCGGCGCGGTCCGGCGCGATTCACCTGAACGGAGCACGCTCCCCCGCGAGCAGGTCGGTCCTTGCTGGGGCACGATGGGCGCACGCCGTCATCGTGACGGTCGGTTGTGGGCGCGTGACCGTTGGTGACTGGCGGGGGCCGGTGCCGAGCGGTGCGGGAGGGGCAGCACGATGATCGACGAGGCCGCGATGGTCGAGGTGGTCGACGCCTTCACGGCGACGGTCACCGGTGACTTCTCCGTCGAGGACATCCTGCGCCAGCTCGCCGAGGCGGTGGCCCGGGTGCTCGAGGTCGACGGCGCCGGGGTGATGGCGCCGGCGCACGACAGCCTGCTGCGGTTCGTCTTCGCGACGTCCGACCCCAGCCGGATGGCCGACCAGATGCAGGAGGTGCTGCAGGACGGGCCCTGCGTGGCCGCCGCCGCGTCCGGCGAGATCGTGAACGTCGGCGACCTGACCCACGAGGGCGACTGGCCGTTGTTCCAGGCCCGTGCCGTCGACGCCGGGCTGCACGCGGTGACGGCGATCCCGCTGCGCGCCCGCGACACCACCTGGGGCGTGCTCGACCTCTACCGCGAGCGCGCCGAGCGGCTGGACGACGCCGAGCTGGCGGCCGCCGTCCGGCTGGCGAACCTGGCGACCTCCTACCTGGTGGTGACCGCCGACCGCGACACCGCCCGCACCGCGCAGGCGGCGCTCGCCCACCACGCCATGCACGACCCGCTGACCGGGCTGCCGGTGCGCTGGGTGTTCCTCGAGCAGCTGACCCACGCGCTGACCCGCCTGCACCGGCACCCCGAGCGCGGGCTGGCCGTGCTGTTCCTCGACATCGACGGCCTGAAGTACGTCAACGACACCTTCGGCCACCCGGCCGGCGACCGGCTGATCACCGAGTGCGTGGCCCGCGCGACGTACGCCCTGCGGCCGTCCGACCTGATGGCCCGGCTCGGCGGCGACGAGTTCGTGCTGCTGCTCGAGGACGTCGACGCCGCGGCCGCCTCGTCGGTGGCCGAGCGGGTGCTGGCCGAGCTGCGCGTGCCCTACCAGTCGGACACCGAGCTGATCCGGCCGTCGGCCAGCATCGGCATCGTCGTCACCGACGACCCGCACACCACGCCCGACGTGCTCATCGCGCACGCCGACACCGCCATGTACGCCGCCAAGCACGACGGCCGCGGCCGGTACCGCGTGTTCGACCCCTCGGCCTACGCCGTCGAGCGCGCCGAGGCCAGCGCCCGCGAGACGCTCACCGCGCAGCTGCGCGCGGCGCTCGCCGAGGACCAGCTCGAGGTGCACTACCAGCCGATCGTCGACCTCACCGACGGGCCGGACGGCGCGCAGGTGTCGCGTCGTCCGTGGGCGGTCGAGGCCCTGGTGCGGTGGCGGCACCCCGACCTCGGCACCATCCCGGCCAGCCAGTTCGTGCCGCTCGCCGAGTCGACCGGCCTCGTCGTGGAGATGGGCGGCTTCGTGCTGCGCGAGGCCTGCGCCCAGCTCGCCGTCTGGCGCGCCGACGAGGGCGAGCACGCCCCCGAGCGGCTGTTCGTGAACCTGTCGGCCGCCGAGATCGCCGACCCCGCGCTGCCCGGCCTGGTGGGCGAGCTGCTGCGCGAGCACGGCCTGCAACCCGGTCAGCTCACGCTCGAGATCACCGAGGGCGAGCTGCTCACCGAGCCCGCCGTCACCGCCGCCGCCGTGCAGGCGCTGCGCGACCTCGGCTGCGAGCTGGCGATCGACGACTTCGGCACCGGCCACTCCTCGCTCAGCCGGCTGCTCGAGATCCCCGCCTCGACGCTGAAGGTCGACCAGTCCTTCAGCCGCGGCCTGCCCACCCGCCGCGACGCCGCGGCCATCGTCTCCTCGGTGCTGCTGCTCGGGCACAACCTGCGCCGCACCGTGGTCGTCGAGGGCGTCGAGGACGCGCTGACCCTCGAGACCCTGCACCGCCTCGGCGCCACCCACGTGCAGGGCTACCACCTGGCCCGCCCGCAGACCGCCGTCGACCTCGCCGCCACCTGGCACTGACCGGGACGGCGCGAAGCCCCGCGCCTCGGCGGGCGGGGTGGCCGCTCGCGGGACAGGGTGTGGGCGTGCGCGTACTCGTGACCGGAGCGACCGGCAACATCGGCAGCGCCCTGCTGCGGCGGCTCGTGGACGGCGGGCACGCCGTCACGGGGGTGGTGCGGCGGGTGCCGCCCGAGCCGACGGGCGCGTTCGCCCGGGCGCAGTGGGTGCGGGCCGACCTGACCGACCCCGGCACCCAGCGGGTGCTCACCGAGGCGATGGCCGGCGTCGACGCCGTCGTGCACCTGGCGTGGGGGTTCCAGCCCTCGCACGACGAGGCGTACCTCGAGCGGCTCGGCGTCGGGGGCACCCGGCAGGTGCTCGGTGCGGCCGCTGATGCCGGCGTCCGGCACGTGGTGCACATGTCGTCGGTCGGCGCCTACGCGCCCAAGCAGGACGACGCGCCGGTCGACGAGTCGTGGCCGACCACGGGTGTGCCGACGTCGCGGTACTCGCGGCACAAGGCGGCGGCCGAGCGGCTGCTGGACGCCGTCGAGGCCGAGGGCACGATCGAGGTCGTCACCCGGTTGCGGCCCGGCATCGTCGGCCAGGCCAGCGCCGGCAGCGCGCTCGACCGGTACGGCCTGCCCGGCGCGGTGCCCGCGGCGCTGCTGCGGCTGCTGCCGGTGCTGCCGCTCGACCGCTCGCTGACCGTCCCGATGGTGCACAGCGACGACGTCGCCGACGCGGTGCTGCGGGTGCTCGAGCAGGGTGCGGGCGGCGCGTTCAACCTGGCCGCGCCCACCCCGGTGACCCGCGACCACGTCGCCGCGGCGCTCGGCGCGACGCCCGTGCACGTGCCGGCGAAGGTGCTGCGCGTCGCCGCCGACCTCGCCTGGCGCGCCTACCTGCAGCCGGTCGACACCGGCTGGCTCGACCTCGGCTTCGCGGTGCCGCTGCTCGACACCACCCGCGCCCGCACCGAGCTGGGCTGGACGACGACGCACGACGGCCCCGAGGTGCTCGAGGAGGTCGTGGCCGGCATGGCGAGCGGCAGCAGCGACGCCACCCCGGCGCTGCGCCCGCGCAGCGTCGTCGAGCAGCTGGCGCGCGCCGTCCGGTACGGGCCGGTCAGCCGCCGGCCGTTCCCCTGAGCCGGCGCAGCCGACCCACCACCCACCAGCGAGGAGAGGCCACCGTGGCGACAGACGAGCAGACCCCGCTCGACCCCGAGGCGCTGGCCGACGGACGGGTGCACCGGGCCGGCGAGTGGGCGGTCGGCACCAGCCGCGGCGAGCCGTTCGCGGTCTCGCGGCGCTGCCGGCACCAGCTGGCCGACCTGTCGGAGGGCTCGGTCGACGCCGACGGCTGCCTGGTCTGCCCGTGGCACGCCAGCCGGTACGACGTCCGCAGCGGCGAGATGGTGTCCGGCCCGCGCGGGTTCCTCGGCTACCACGGTCCGACGCCCGGTTACAGCTCGCTGATCCGCTACGTCGGACGGCTGTGGCGGCTGCGGGTGGGCCGGGTCGAGGCTCAGGACGGGCGGGTCGTCGTCCGCGACCGCTGAGCCGACCACCCACCCGGGCGCGCCGCCAGCGCCGCCACCAGCTGCACGGCGCTCACGACGGTCAGCGGCACCGAGCGCGGCACCTGCACGACCACCGCACCGACCGTGGCCAGCACGAGCACCCACCAGGCGAGGCGGGCGAGCCGGCCACCGCGCAGCACCAGGGTCCACAGCACCGCGTCGCAGGTCACCGCGACGACCTCCCACCGGCGCGGGTCGAGCACCAGCACCACGACGTCGAGCGCGCCGTACACCGCGGCGGCCGCCACCTGGCGGCGGCTCGGGCTCCACACGTCGTCGACCGGCCCGGCCCCTACGGGAGCCAGGCGTCCCGGTGCTGGGGGTGCGTCGACCACGGCAGGGCGAGCGCGCGCAGCAGCGGCCGGTCGTCGGCCGACTGCCGCTCGCAGCGCCCCTGCTCGATGTCGGTGCCGCTGTGCCCGCACCCGCGGTCGGCGTCCTCGCAGACCGCCTGGTCGAGGTCGAGGCGCAGCAGCTCGCGCCGGGTCTCGCACTCGACGAGCAGCCGCTGCGGCGGCCAGCCACCGGTGCAGGTGGTGCCGTCCTCGGCGGCGGTGCGCGCACGCGCCTCGTCCTCGGCGATGCGCGCGAGCAGGAACTCACGCAGGTCCACGGCGCTGATCATGCCCGGTCACCGGTGGACGCGTCACCGCCGGGCCACCGGATCCGCGCGGGTCGGGTCGGCTCGTTCCGCCGTCACCACCCACCCGCGGCCTACGATCGCCAGGCGGGTCGCGGCGCCCACCGGCGCCCGGCACGTCCCCCGTCCAGCCACCGGCGCAGGAGGTGCCATGCCCGAGCGGCCCGGCGCCCCGCTGGCCTGGGCCGCGGTGCCGCCGAGCGCCGGCGCTACGAGGAGGTTCGTGCGCGACCGGCTCGAGGGCGGGCTGGCCCTGCTCGGTGCGGCGTCCGACGACGTGCTCGACACCGTGCAGCTGGTGGTCACCGAGCTGGTGACGAACGTGGTGCTGCACGCCCAGACCGACCTGTCGCTGCACCTGGTGCTCACCGGCGACGCCGTGCGGCTGGCGGTCGCCGACGGGTCACCGCACGGGCCGGTCTCGCGGCCGCACACGCCGACGGCCACCACCGGCCGCGGCTGGACCGTCGTGACCGCGCTGACCCGCGCCGCAGGCGTCGCGGTCGTGCCGGACGACGGCGGCAAGGTCGTGTGGTGCGAGATCCCGCTCGCCGAGCGCGCAGACCAGCCGCCGGCCTCGTCCGGGACGCCGGGCTGGGTGGCCGACGAGGTGGCCGTCGTCGTCGGACTCGCCCCGCTGCGTCCGGCGGCCACCCCGCCGGTGACGCCGCCCGGTGCCGGCGAGGGGCCCCGACCGGCCGAGGCTGCGCAGGCTGCGCAGGCTGCGCAGGCGACCGAGCTGTCCGGCCTGGGCCGGCCGGTGCGGCTCCTCGGCTTCCCCGTCGCCCGCGCGATGCGGCTGCACGAGCACCGGCAGGCGCTGGTGCGCGAGCTCGAGCTGCTCGACCTCGCCGGCACCCCCTGGACGCCGGACGAGCGGGCCGACGTCGAGGCGGTCCGCGCGCAGCTGCTCGCCCGGTACACCGGCCCGGTCACCCGGGCCGACGCGGAGCTCGAGCGGGCCGCGCGGGCGGGGCTCGCCGCGGTCGACCTCGACTACCCGCCGGCCGCCGACCCGGACGGCTTCGCGGCCGCCTGGCAGCGGCTCACCGAGCGCATGGACGACCTCAGCGAGGCGGCCCACCTGCTGGCCGTGCCGACGCCGCTGGAGGCGCAGGAGCTCACCGACTGGGTGCTCGCCGAGTACGCGGCGCAGGGCGCAGGCCACCCGCCCACCCCGTGGACCGGGCCAGTGGACTGACCTGCGCAGATTGCTCCGGACGGGGACTTCTGGGACGCCGGTGAACGGCCGATGGACCTCGGGTGAAGCGGTCCCACCAGCTCGTGCTCGCGCTCGCCGGCCTCGTCGTGCTCGCCTACCCCCTGGCGCCGGTGAGCGACGTCGTGCGCCAGCTCGCCTACGACTGCGTGGCCGCCGCCGCGCTGACCGTCGGCTGGATCGCGCTGCGCCAGCACGCGCCGCGTCGCGCCCGCGGCTGGCAGCTCGTGCTGGCCGGCTTCAGCAGCTGGGTCGTCGGCGACGTGGTCTGGAGCCTCGAGACCACGGTGCTGCAGCGCGACACCTACCCGCTGTGGTCCGACGTCGTGTACCTCGCCGGCTACGGCCTGATGGGCGTCGGCGCCCTGCACCTGGTGCGCAGCCGCCGGGCCGGCCGCGACGTCACGGCCTTCCTCGACGCGGCCATCGTCACCGCCGGCGTCGCCGTGCCCGTCATCACGTTCCTGGTGCTGCCCGCGACCCACGACTCCGACCTCTCGGTGCTCGGCCGCCTGGTGTCGGCGGCCTACCCGGTGGGCGACCTGTTCGTGCTCGCGCTGCTCGCCCGGCTGATGGCCACGCCAGGCGCCACCACCGCCGCGTTCCGCCTGCTGGCAGCCGCCGTCGGGGTCACGCTGCTCGCCGACTCGGTGTACCAGGTGATGGTGTCGGCCGACCCGGGCACGCAGGGCTCGGTGCTGCTGGACGCCGGGTGGCTGGCGGCGTACGTGCTGGTGGGCGCCGCTGCCGCACACCCCTCGATGCGGGTGCTCACCGAGCCGCCGCCGGACCGGCCGTCGCAGGCGTCCCTGCGCAAGCTGCTGCTGCTCACCCTCGGGTCGATGCTGCCCGGCGCCTGCGTCCTCGTCGACGGCGCCCGCGACGGCCACGTCGCCTGGCTGCAGCTCGGCGTCGGTTCCCTCGCGCTGTCGCTGCTCGTGCTGACCCGCATGGCCCGGCTGCTGGAGCAGGTGCAGGTGCAGGCCGTGCAGCTCGCCGCGCTGGCCCGCGTCGACGCGCTGACCGGCGCGCCGAACCGCCGCTCGTGGGACCACGAGCTGTCGCGGGCGTGCGCGCACGCCCGCGACACCGACGAGCCGCTGGCCGTCGCGATCCTCGACCTCGACCACTTCAAGCGCTATAACGACGCGCACGGGCACCCGGCCGGCGACCTGCTGCTGCGCGAGGCGGTGGCCGCCTGGACGGCGCTGCTCGACGACGGGCAGGTGCTCGCCCGGTACGGCGGCGAGGAGTTCGCGGTGCTGCTGCCGGGCCTCGACCTCGCGTCGGCACGCCTGCTGCTCGACGGGCTGCGCGCCGTCACCCCGGTGGGGCAGACCTTCTCGGCCGGCCTCACGCTGTGGGACCCGGCCGGGGACCCCGCGGCCACCATCAGCCGCGCCGACGAGGCGCTGTACCAGGCCAAGCGGCTCGGCCGCGACCGCGTCGTGGTGTGGGCCGACTCGGCGCAGGCGGTCAGCGAGGCCAGCGGGTACCTGCGCGTCGTGGTGCAGCCGCTCGTCGACGCGGCGACCGGCGCGGTGGTCGGGCACGAGGCGCTGACCCGCTTCGCCGGGCCGGGCGACGTCCGCGAGCAGTTCCTGCAGGCGCACGCCGGCGGGTACGGCGACCTGCTCGAGGCGCACGCCGTCACCAACGCGCTCGACCTGCCCGACCGGCCCGCGGGCCAGCTGCTCTTCGTGAACGTCTCCGCCGCGGCCCTGCGCTCCCAGCGGTTCTGGGAACTGCTGCCGCCGCGGCTCGACGACGTGGTGGTCGAGCTCGTCGAGGACGACCGCACCACCGACTGGGGCGAGTTCACCGGCGCCGTCGCGCAGCTGCGCGAGCGCGGGGCGCTCATCGCGGTCGACGACCTCGGTGCCGGTGCCGGCGACCTGGCCCGGCTGCTCGCCATCCGGCCCGACGTGGTGAAGATCGACCGCAACGTGGTCGACGGCTGCGCCAGCGACCCGATCCGCGCCCAGCTCGTGCGGATGATCGTGCAGATCGCCGCGGCGGGCGGCGCCCGGGTCTGCGCCGAGGGCGTCGAGCAGGTCGCCGACCTCGAGCAGGTGCGGTCCGCCGGCGTCGCCCTGGTGCAGGGCTACCTGCTCGGGCGCCCCGGCCGCGAGTGGACCCGGGGCGTGCTCACGCCGACCGCCTGACCCACCACCGGCGGCGGCCCGGACCGGGCGACGTCCCGGCGGGCTCGTGGTGGGCCACGACGTCGTCGTCGTACCGCAGCATCCAGCCGCCGGCGGCGACGCCCTCGGCCAGGCGCGGCGGGCTGCCGCCCTGCGACACCGCCCGGTCGTCCGCCTCGAGGAACGCCCGGCGGCGCACGACCGCGGCGCACGCGTCGACGTCGAGCACCGTCCGCTCGGTGCGCAGGTCGAGCACGTCGTCACCCGCGGCAGCGGGCCGGCCCGCGGCGCCGTCGTCGACCCGGGCGGCCAGCAGCCCGAGGTGCGGGCGCCCGTCGAAGGCCTCTGCCGCGCGGGCCAGCTGCGCGGCGTCCCACCACCACCCGTCGTCCGCGAACGCCACGAGCGGCGTCCGCACGGCCAGCACCCCGACGCGGCGCGCCGCGGTCCCGGCATCGCGACGCAGCGGCACGACCGTCACGTCGTCGCGACCGAGGGCCTGCAGCGCCTCGACGGTGCCGTCGTGCGAGCCGTTGTCGACCACCACGACCGGCCCCGTCAGCCGGCCGACCGTGCGCAGGGTGCTGTCGCGCTGGTGGTGGCAGGTGACCACGACCGTCACACGGCCGGCGTCCGGCGTCACCACGCCGCCACCCCCGCCCGGCGGACGGCGTGCGCCCGCCCGGGTTCCGGGCGCTCGCCGTCGAGCGTCGTCCGCAGCCGGCGCAGCGCCTGACCGAGCAGCCGCGACACCTGCATCTGCGTCACGCCGATCTCCTCGGCGATCTCCTTGGGTGCAGCCGCCGTAGAACCGCATCGAGAGCAGCACGCGGTCGCGCTCCGGCAGCTCGCGCAGCAGCGGGCCGATCGAGGCGGCGGCGGCGTGGTCGTCGAGGTCGAGCCCACCCGGGTCGGCCACCAGGTCGACCACCGAACCGCCGTCGTCGTCGACCGGGGCGTCGAGCGACAGCGCGCTGTAGCCGGACGACGCGGTGCGGGCCTCGCGCACGTCGGCCGCCGTCACCTGCAGCTCGGCGGCGAGCTCGTCGTCGGTGGGCGAGCGGCCGAGCCGGTGCCCCAGACGCTCCTGGGCGCCGCGCAGCGCACCGCGCAGCTCCTGCACGCGACGCGGGGGCCGCACGTCCCACCCGCGGTCGCGGAAGTTGCGGCGCAGCTCGCCGAGCACCGACGGCACGACGTACGCCGCCACCCCGGCGCCCGCACCGGGCCGGTAGGCGTGCACGGCCTTGGTGAGCCCCAGCGCCGCCACCTGCTGCAGGTCCTCGAGCGGCTCGCCCCGGCCCGCGTACCGGCCGGCCAGCGACCGGGCCAGCGGCAGCAGCGCCACCACGGCCTGCCGCAGCAGGGCCTCGCGGCACGCCGGCGCGACACCGGGAGCGCACGCCTCGCCGAGCAGCTGCTCGCAGACCTCCTCCGCGCGCGACGGCGTGGGCCGGGTGGCCACAGGGGTCGACGTGGTGAGCGTGGTCACGCGCCCACCCGCCGTGACAGCGGCACGGCGACCGGCGCGTCGCCCTCGAAGGCGCGCAGCAGCTGCTCGCGCACGGTCGACCCCCCGAAGCGCGCGGCGGCCCGGGCGGCGACGGCCTCGCCGAGCGCGAGCCGCCGCCACGGGTCGTGCACGAGCTCCAGCACCGTGCGGGCCAGGTCGGCCGGCTCCCGCGCGGGCGTCAGGCAGCCGGTGGTGCCGTCGTCGACGACGTCGCGGGCCGGGGCCGAGTCGACCGCCACGACGGCGCGCGCACGGCACATGGCCAGCAGCGCCGTCAGCCCGTTGCCGCCCTCGCGCGAGGTGGCGACCACCACGGCCGCGTCGTCGACCAGCCGGACGACCCGCTCCGGACGCAGCCGGCCGGCGAGGTGCACACGGGCCGCGACACCCGCCTGCTCGGCCAGCACCCGCAGCCGGGCCCTGCCGGAGGCGCTGCACCCGGCCAGCAGCAGGTGCGCGTCGGGGTCGTGCCGCAGCGCGCAGAGCAGCCCGGTGGCGACGACCTGGTCGGGTGCGCCCGAGAGGCCGACGACCCAGGGCGGGGCGGCGGCGCGGCGGCTGCGGCTCGGCAGCGGGTGGGGGTCGGCCAGCGCGTGCACCGGCAGGGCGACGTCCGGCACCAGCGTCAGGTGGTGCGGTCGCACCCCGAGCCGTCGGGCGATCGCCAGGTCGGTCGCGTGCGAGACGGTGACGGCGTCCGCGGCCCGCAGCACGGCGGCGGCGCGGGCGACGTCGCCGGGCGGGCAGTGCCGCAGCCGCGACAGCTCGGCGCGCAC
>NZ_BAAHBM010000034.1:0-35270 GCF_054776675.1 Angustibacter aerolatus | reverse complement strand
GCCCGCTGGCCGCTGCCGCCGCGGTGGCCCTCGTCGGCCTCGTGTTCGGCCTGCCCGCCGCGCCGTCCGCCTCGGCCGCGCGCGTGCGCGCCGCCGACGGGACGGGCACGACCGGCCAGGTGACCGGCAACCGTCCGGTGTCCCTGACCCGCACGCTCACCCGCGAGCACCTGCGCGACGGCGACGACGTGCGGGTCGACCGGCGCACGGTGACCGTGAAGGTCGACCAGACCGCGAACCTGCGCAGTCGGCAACCGATCACCGTCAGCTGGTCGGGCGCCCACCCGACGGGCGCCGTCGTGCCGGACCAGAACTCGCCGTCCGCGGCGCAGCAGGAGTACCCCGTCGTGGTGCTCGAGTGCCGCGGGGTCGACTCGACCAGCGTGCCCGCCTCGCAGCGCCTGCGGCCGGAGAACTGCTGGACGCAGTCGTCGCGCGAGCGCTTCCAGCTCGACGGCACCACCGGGTTCCCGCCGTGGCGGGTCGACCGCCGCGCTCCCGCGGCCGAGCGGCGATCGCACGTCGGCGACCCGCCGAAGCTCGCGCCCGGCTGCAACGAGCAGGACTACTACACGATCCGTCGGCTGCCGTTCGTGGACCACGCCGGGACCACGTACTACCCCGACGCGGTCGACTGCATGCCGATCCCGCCCGAGGCCCGCAACGTCGACCTCGCCGATCAACCGGGCAACACGACGTACGGGCTGACGCTGCCCGACGGCACCGGTCGCACGCAGTTCACCACCTGGACCAAGGACGACAACGCGTCGCTCGGCTGCTCGGCGACGGTCGCCTGCTCCCTCGTCGTGGTGCCGATCATGGGCATCTCCTGCGACACCGCGGCGGCTGCCCTGCCTGCGGCCGACCGGCCGCCGGCGGACCTGCGCGCCACCGTCGACGAGAAGTGCTCGAGCACGGGCGACTACGGCGTGGGCCAGCCGCTGTCGAGCGCACCGTCCGCCCCCGCCGTCCGCGGTGACCTGTGGTGGAGCGGCTCCAACTGGGACGGCCGGTTCGTCGTGCCGCTGGACCTCGCGGCCCAGGACGAGGTCTGCTCGACGAACGCCGCCGAGGGCGTCGACGTCTACGGCTCGGAGCTGCTGGCCCAGGCGACGTCGCAGTGGCGGCCGCTGTTCTGCACCGACTCGCGTCGGACGCCGTTCAAGCACGTGCAGGTCGGCGAGCCGCAGGCGAACAACCTGCTCGGTGCCGGCACGGTGGAGGCGGCGTTCGTCAGCGATCCGGGCGAGCACGACCGGCCGACGGTCGATGCACCGATCGCGTTCTCCGGCTTCGCCATCAGCTACGCGATCGACGACGCCGACGGCAAGCCGTACCGCAGGCTGCGCCTGACCCCGCGGCTGCTGGCGAAGCTGCTGACGATGTCGTACCCGGCCGAGAACTTCGTGCGCGACGAGTACCCCGCGCTGTCGAAGAACCCCCTCGACATGTCGCGCGACCCCGAGTTCCGGCGGCTCAACCCCGGGATCACCGACGGCGTGAGCGCCGCAGAGGGTGCGTCGACGCTGCTGTCGCTGTCGAGCGAGTCGGACGTGCTGCACGCGCTCACGACCTACATCTCGAGCGACCCCGAGGCGAAGGCCTGGCTCGACGGCGAACCCGACCCCTGGGGCATGGTCGTGAACCCCAGCTACGGCAAGGGAGAGCTCAGCCTGCCCGCGACGTCGTGGCCGCTGCAGGACACGTTCGTGCCGAAGAAGTACTACGCGTCCGGCCAGAACGTCTGCCTCGACGCCAACCCGGTGCCGTTCCTGCCACAGGTCGCCGCCCCGGTCGGCCGGCTCGCGACGATCGGGCTCGACGTCCAGTTCGCCATCGTCACCTCGCAGATCACCTGCCAGGTGGTCGTGCCCGGGTCCGCCGACGGCGCCAAGCTGGTCGCCCTCGGCCGACAGGCCCCGAGCCACCGGTTCATGCTGGGCATCACCTCGATCGGCGACGCCGAGCGGTACCGGCTCGACACGGCCGCGCTGCAGACCCGGGTGTCGGACGACGCGTCCGCGGACCTGACGACGGACGCCGGGCGCTCGTTCGTCGGGCCGACGACCGAGTCGCTGCGGGTCTCGGCGAAGCTGCTGCGGCCCGACCGCGAGGCCGGGCACTGGACGGTGCCGGTGTCGACGATCACCCGCGACACCGCCGGCGCCGGCGCGTACCCGGGCGCGATGGTCGTGTATGCCAGCGTGCCCACGCAGGGGCTGGACGCCGCCGACGCCAAGGGCTACGCGGGCCTGGTGCGGTGGGCGGTGCAGTCCGGTCAGCGGCCTGGCCCGGCCAACGGTCAGCTGGCCGCCGGGTACCTGCCGCTCACCGCGACGAACGGCCTGGGCCGTCTCGCCGGATACTCGCTCGCCGCCGCTGACGCCATCGCGGCGCAGCGTGGTCAGGTGCCCGACATCACGACGTACGACGCCCAGCGGCCGACGCCGAAGCCGACCGCGTCGTCGTCGGACACGCCTGGCGGTCCGCCGGGTGGCGGGCACGGGGGCGCGAGCGCAAGCGGCGGCAGCGGCGGGAGCGGCGGCTCCGGGACGGGTGGCGGCCCGGCAACGAAGCCGGCCGGCACAGGAGCGCCCTCGGGAGCCCCGTCCGCGGCGCCGACCGCGCCGACCGTCATCGACGCGGCGCCGGTCGCGACCACCACCCAGAGCATCGGTCTGCTGGGCCTGCTGCCGATGGCGGTGGTCGGACTGGCGGTGCTCGCCGGCGTCGACGCCGGCACCACCTGGGGCGTACGACGGCTGCGGGGCACCCGGTGACGGAGCTGCTCGAGCGCGCGCCGGCGCCGGCACGCACCCGTCCCGGCTGGTGGCCGCTGCCGTCGCTGCGCCGCCGCGCGCCGGAGGTGACGGGGCCGACCGCCGGCCGCCGCCGCACCCGCGCCGAGCGGGTGCGGCGTCCGGTGTCGCTGCCCGGGTGGGGCCTGGCCGCTGTCTGCGGGCTCTGCCTGGTGCTCGCGGCGTACGTGCTGGTGCTCAGCGGGCTGCAGCAGCACGCGACCCAGGGCCGGCTGTACGACCAGGTGCGCGAGCAGCTGGCGCTGGGCACCGCGCCGCTGGGGGCGACGACCCCTGGCCGGCCGGTCGCGCTGCTGCAGGTGCCGGACGCCGGGCTGCGGGACGTCGTGGTCGTCGAGGGGACGAGCTCGCGGCAGACGCAGGACGGCCCTGGTCACCGACGGGACACCGCCCTGCCCGGACAACCCGGCGTCAGCGTGCTGTACGGGCGCGGGCTGTCGGCCGGTGGGCCGTTCCGCCGGATCGGGACGCTCCAGGTCGGCGACCGCATCACCCTCACCACCGGGCAGGGGACGTTCCGGTACACCGTCTCCGGCGTCCGGCGGCAGGGGAGTGCGGTGCCGAAGGCGCTGGCGCAGGGCGGCTCGCGACTGACGCTGGTGAGCGAGGAGTTCAGCTCGCTGCGCGAGGGTCTGGTGCCGCGCGGGCAGGTGCTCGTCGACGCGACGATGCACGGTGCGACCAAGACGCCGGACCGCCTGCGCCCCAGCGTGATCGCGCCGTCGGAACAGGCCCAGGCCGGGTACGGCGGCGCGCTGTTCCCGCTCGTGCTCTGGCTGCAGCTGCTGCTGCTGGCGGTCTGCGCGACGGCGTGGGTCGCCGTGCGCTGGCGGCCCGGTCAGGCCTGGCTCGTCGCCGCACCGGCGCTGACGGCGCTGCTCTGGCTGTGCCTGTCGAACGCGAGCCTGCTCCTGCCCAACCTGTTCTGAACCCGTTCTGACGCAACGGGTCCACGCCCGGTCACCCGTCCTCGGGTGGCCGGGCGCCGTGCTTGAGCCGTGTTGCCCGTTCCCGAGCCGAGCGCCCGGGCGCGTTCGTGCGTCGTTCACCAGCGAAGGGGCCGCCGTCGGTCTGCGCACGGGACGTTCCTCCTGCCAGCTCCTCACCACCTTTCCGGAGGACCGAACATGCGCTCCACCAAGAAGCTCGTCGGGATCGGGGTCGCCGCGACGGCGGTCCTCGGCCTCGGCCTGAGCTCCGGCCAGGCACAGGCCGACGCCGGCCCGGCGTCCGGCGACGTCGTCGGCGTCGGAAGCGACACCGTGCAGAACATCGGCAACTTCCTCGCCGACGGCGACCCGGACGGTCTGTCGACGGGCGCCAACGCCTCCGGCGGCCGCAACCGGCTCATCAGCTTCGACGCCACCCCCGACGCGAACGACCGCGCCGGCTACATCCCCACCGCCGGCACCAGCAGCGCGATCGCGCCGCTGAACCCGACGATCATCCTGCGCGCCGGCACCAGCCCGGTGCTGCGCCCCAACGGTTCCGGCTCGGGCATCGCCGCGTTCCTGAAGGACACCGGCACCCCGGCCAAGATCAACTTCGTGCGGGCCTCGCGGCTGCCGAACGCCACCGAGATCGCGACCGCCAACGGCCAGGGCACCTTCAACGGCCTGCACGTCGTGAAGATCTCGACCGACGCGCTCAAGGTCGCCGCCGCCAACACCACGAACGCGCCGGCGGCACTCACGCCGGCCCAGCTGGTGTCGATCTACAAGTGCGACACCCGCACCTGGAACCAGGTCGGCGGCTCGTCGTCGGCGAACATCATCCCGCAGATCCCGCAGGCGGGTTCGGGCACCGGCGACACCTTCCGGAACGACCTCAAGGCCGCCAACGGTGGTACCGCGGTGACCATCGGGTCCTGCGTGCAGACGGTGCAGGAGAACGATCCCAGCGCCATCACCAGCGCCGACTCGCCGGCCGACGCCATCGCGCCGTTCTCCGAGGGCCGGCTCAACCTCTACCAGTCGGGCTACTTCAAGGACCCGACGGTCGCCTTCGGCAACACGCCGGTCACCCTGAGCGCCGGCATCAAGCTGCTGAACGGTGCGGGCAGCTACTCCAACACCCGCGGGCTGTACATCGTCTTCCGCGAGAAGGACCTCAGCTCGACCACCAGGTTCCAGCCCGGCGGCTCGCTGAACTTCGCCCGCGCCCTCTTCGCCAACCCGGGCAGCGCGGTCAAGCCCTACGTGGCCAGCAACGACGGCCAGGCGGCCATCGAGGCCGGCGGCGGCACCGCGGTGTACGTCGACTGCGGCGTCAACCCGACCTCCTGCTGAACCGCCTGCAGGACAGCACGACCAGCACGACCAGCACCACCCCGTAGGACCAGCGAGCCGGGTCGGCTCGGACTGCACCCGAACCGACCCGGCCGCCGGCACGACGTGGCCTCGCGCCGCGGCGGGTCCTTGCCACCCACCTCAGCACCACCACATCGAAGGAGCATCATGCGCCTGTCCACCAGGTCCGTGCTCGCCGGGGCGTCCACCCTGGCGATCGCGGCGGGGCTGCTGACCGCCGGGGCGATGTCCGCCTCCGCGGACGTCAGCACCCCGGCCTACAACGACGCCGACGCCTACGGCACCCTGACGCTCTACGACGCCTCCGGCGCCGTGAAGACGTCGGGCAGCATCAACGACGCACCCTTCGCCAGCTACCTGGTGGGCTCGAGCGCCCAGCAGGGCGACAACCCCAACAAGCGCGCCGCGCTCTTCGGCTGCGCCGTCGACCCGGCCGTGCCGACGCCGGCGCTGTGGAACTGCACCGGCCTGTCGGGCTCGAAGGTCTACCCGAACGTCAGCGCGCCGGAGCCGATCAGGTCGTCGGCCAACCCCACCGCGACGGTCGTGCCGACCGACCCCAGCCTGAGCGACCTCGTCGCGCAGTACCCGCCGCTCGCGGGTGGCCTGTACCAGCTGCGGCTCAAGGCCCCGGCGCAGACCACCACCTGGCAGATCGCCACCATCAAGATCACCGGCAGCACCTGGACGCAGGTCTTCCCGGCGCCCGCCGCCGCCAGCACCACCAGCATCAGCGCCGACAGGACCAGCCCGCAGGCGGCCGGCACGTCGTTGGACCTGAAGGCGACGGTCAGCCCCTCTGACACCGCGGGCAGCGTCGAGTTCTTCGACACCGTCGGTGGCACCCCCACCTCGCTCGGCACCTCGGCGGTCTCGGCCGGCGTCGCCACGAAGTCGGTCTCGCCGGCCGCCGGTGACCACTCCTACAGCGCGAAGTTCACCCCGGCCGACGCGTCGGTGACCGGCAGCACCTCCTCGTCGCTGCCCTTCACCATCAAGGCGCCGGCCACGGCGACCACCGTGTCGCTGTCGGCGAGCAACACCAACCCGGACGCCGGTTCGCCGGTCGACCTCACCGCCGCCACCGGCCCGGCGGGCGTGGCCGGATCGGTCGAGTTCATCGACTCGGTCAGCGGCTCGCTCGGCACGGTCCCCGCGCCGAACGGCTCCGGCCAGTACGTCCTCTCGACCTCGGCCCTGGCCTCCGGCTCGCACTCGGTCACCGCCAAGTTCACCCCGGCCAGCGACACCTACGCCATCTCCAACTCGGCGCCGGTCGCGATCAACGTCAAGGCCGCCGCCTGCCCGACCGGCTCCGTCTGCACCGACGACCAGGCCTTCCAGGTCACCGTCGACGCCGGCACGATCGTCATCGCCACGCCGTACACCCCGGCCAACCCGTTCGACCTCGGCAGCATGAAGCTGTCGGCGGACGGCAAGCAGCTGTCGGCCAGCAAGGCCTTCGGCTCGGCCACCGACCCGGCCAAGGGCGTCACCGTCACCGACACCCGCGCCGGTGACCTGCCCTGGACCGCGTCGGTCGTGTCGACCGACTTCACCGCCGGCACCGACTCGATCAACGCGCAGAACCTCGGCTTCACCGGCGTGCAGCCGGCCTACGTCGCGGGCAACGCGCTGAACGCCGCCACCAAGCCCGTCCTGACCTTCGACAACGCCGCCTCGGCGACCGTCGTCGGCCCGGGCGCAGCCGGCACCGCCGGTCTGCGGGGCACGCCCAAGAAGTTCGCCAGCGCCGCCAACGGCGCCGGCACCGTCGACGTCGTCGGGACCATGACCCTCAACGCCCCGACCTCGACGCCGGCGGGCACCTACAAGGCGACCGTGACCTTCACGGTCCTCTGAGCCGCAGCGCCGTCGCGGCCCCGGCGGGGCGCGACGGCGGCGAGGGGTGGGACGACGACCGGCCGTCCCACCCCTTGCGGCACGTCCACCACCACCCCGCCGGAGAACGGATGCACCGGATGTCGCACCGCCCCTGGCCGCGCCCGACGGCCGCCGCCACCCACGTCGTCGCCCTGGCGGCGGCGCTGCTGGTGGCGCTCGGCCTGGCGCTGCCGGCCGACCCCGCGCAGGCCCTGTCGCGCGGAGACACGACCAAGCCGACGACGGCCACCTTCGGGGTGCAGCCGGCGTTCGCCGGCCGGCCCGACGCCCGCCCGTTCTTCCGGTTCGGCACCACGCCCGACGCGCTCGTGAACGACCAGCTGGCGCTGCGCAACTACGCCACGCGCCCGGTGACCCTGCGCCTGGTGGCGAGCGACGCCACGAACCTCCCGGACGGCGGCCTCACCGCGCTCCCCACCGGTACCGCCTCGCACGACGCCGGCTCGTGGGTGGCGCTCGGCGGGGCGGCGCGCTCGGGCCAGGTGACCGTGCCCGGGCGCAGCACCGTCGTGGTGCCCTTCCGCCTGCGGGTGCCGCACGACGCGACCCCGGGCGACCACGTGGCGGGCCTGCTGGCCTCGCTGGTGACGACGACGCGCGACGCACAGGGCACCGACGTCCGGCTCGACCAGCGCGTCGGCACCCGCCTGTTCGTGCGCGTCAGCGGGCCGTTGCGGCCGTCGCTGCAGGTGAGCGGCGTGACGGCGACGTGGCACGGGTCGTCGTGGAACCCCTTCGCCCGCGGCACCGTGACGCTGCGGTACCGGTTGCAGAACGCGGGCAACGTCGCGCTCGGCGCCAGCGCCACCGGGTCGGTGCACGGCCTCGTCGGACCGACGACGCGGGCGCGGGCAGCCGGGGCCGCGCTGCTGCTGCCGGGCAACGGCGTCGACGCCTCGGTCGAAGTCCGCGGCGTGCGCCCCGTGCTGCGCGAGCGGGCCACCGTCCGCGTGACCCCCCTGGTGGTGAGCGGCGACGTCGTGAGCGTGCGCGGGATCTCGCGGTCGGTGGTGCTGTGGGTGGTCCCGTGGCTGCTGGTCGGCCTGCTCGCCCTGCTGCTGGTGGCGCTGTTCGTGCTGCTCGTGCGGCGCCGCCGCCGGCGCACCGGTCAGCGGCGGCGGGCTGCGCAGCCGGCCACGCCGGCCGGGCGGGCACGGCACCGCGAGCCGGCCGGTCGCGTCGCCCGGAACGCCTCCCGGCCCGGCCGGGTGCTGCCAGGTGCGGCGAGGAGCCTCGCCGTCGCGGGTCTGCTCACCGCCGCCGGTGTCGTGCTCGTCCCACCAGCGCCAGCCAGCGCGTCGTCCACGGTGCCGTACCGCGACGTCGCCAGCAGCGGCCGGATCACCCTGTGCAGCAACGGGAAGCCGGTCACCACGGGCCGCGTCGGCAGCGACCCGTTCGTCACGACGGCGGTCGGGGAGTCGGCCGCGACCGAGGGCTACGGCGGCGACGGCCGCACCGCGGTGCTGTCGGCGTACCAGCCCCGGCAGGGCGTGTCCCCCGGCGAGTGGAGCGGCATGCAGCTGACCGCCAGCACGCTCTACGCCCGGGCCGCGCACCCGACCGCACGGTTCACCCGCGGTGACTACCGGCTGTCCGACTTCCTCGAGGCCTACCCCGCGGGCTGGCAGGGGCGCGTGCAGCTGCGCCTGCTGCTGCGTGCGCCCGACCAGCCGACCTCCACCTACCGCTACGACAGCCTCGACCTGCAGGTGCGCGACGGTTCGTGGCAGGTCGTCGGAGCGGCCGGCGGGGCCTCGTGCGACTCGGGCGCGTCGCGGTCGGTGGCCGACGTGCTGGGCCTGAACCAGCAGGCCTCGGGGAAGCCCGGCGCCGGCACCGCCGCGCCCTCCGGCACGCGCACCCGGGCGGCGGCCACGCCGCTGTCCCGGCCCACGGCCGGTGCGCCGACCCCCGCGCCGACCGGCCTCCCGGGGTCCGCGACGCCGGCCGACGGCGCCGACGACGCCACCGCGCGCGCCGAGGCCGTGCGGTCGACGGCCGCGTCGTCGACGGCCGTGTCGCCCTGGTGGTGGCTCGCCGTCCCGGTGCTGGGCACCGGCGTCGCCCTCGCACTGGCCCGCCGCGGGCGCAGCCGTGGGTGACCGGTGCGTCCCGGACGAGCCGCTCGTCCGTTTGCGCAGCGTCGTTCACCGGGCGGGTGTCCGCCCTTCGCCACCGGGCGAGGGCGCGTGCACACCGGCTGAGCAGGGTTCCCACGGCGTCCGCAGCACGGACGCCGCTCGACGAGCGCCGGGCGACCGGCAGATGAGGTGGATGGGCATGTCACGACGCTGGACCGCAGCGGCGGGCGCGGTCGTCGCGTCCCTGCTGTGCACGGGGGCGCTGGCGCTGGGCGCGGGGTCCGCGGCCGCCGCTGCACCGACGCCCCCCTGGGAACCCGACCCGTCGTCGTACGGGTCGCTGACGTTCTACGACGCGGCGGGGCACCAGGTGACCAGCGGCAGCACCACCGACAAGCCGTTCGCCACCTACGTCGCCGGCTCCGCCGACCCGGACGTCGCGAACCCGAACTCGCGCATCCAGCTGTCCGGCTACCTCCCGGCACCGAACCAGCAGACCGCCGAGTTCTCCGGCATGTCGCTGTCGGCCAACACCCGGTACCCCGTGGTCGGCGCACCGGCCGACATCGCCGCGCTGACGAAGCCGGTCGCGACCATCGCCTCGAGCGACTTCACCCTCGCCGACCTGCAGTCGTCGTTCCCCAACACCGCCCCCGCAGGCAGCCCCTTCCACGGCCTGTACCAGCTGCGGCTGAAGCTGGCCTCGAACACCGGCTCCACGAAGTGGCAGTCGGCCGACATCTCGATCAGCGGCAGCACGTGGACCCAGGTGCTCCCCGCCGTGACGCCGGCGCCCACCGACACCACGACGACGCCGACCACCACGACGACGACCACCGCGACGCCTCCCACCACGACCACCTCGACGACGTCGTCCACCTCCACGACGTCGACGACCTCGACCACGTCGACCACGTCGGCGTCGACCACCTCGCAGCCGTCGACCTCGATCACGTCGAGCTCGTCGACGACCACCGCGACCGACGACCCGGACGTCGTGGTGCTCGACGCGAACGGCGACCCGCTGCCCGACCGGCCGACCCTGGCCCCGGGCGCCGAGGCCACCGTGGTGGCCAAGGGCTTCGAGCCCGGTGAGAGCGTCACCGTCACGGTCGACGGCGAGGACGACACCACGCTCACCGCCGACGACGACGGTGTCGTCGTCTACGACTTCCAGGTGCCCGACGACCAGGCCGACGGCGAGGTCGAGCTGACGCTCGCCGGCGCGACGCACACGGTCACCGTCACCCTCGACGTGTCGGCCGACGCCACATCGACCTCGTCGGGCTCGGCGTCCGGGTCCGGGACGCAGGAGGGCGCCGGCACCGGCAGCGGCGACGTCGGCGGCAGCGGCGGCTCGCTGCCGCGCACCGGCTCCGAGATCGCCCCGGTGCTGGGCCTCGCACTCGGCCTGCTGCTGCTCGGCGGCACGGCCACCCACCTCGCCCGTCGTCGTCCCAACCTGCAGGGAGCCCACCGATGAACGCCCGCAGCACGCACGGCCTCCGCCGCCGGCTCGCCGTCGTGGTCGCCACCGCCGTCGGACTCGCGGGTCTCGTCGCGCTGGCCCCCGCGGCCGGTGCCGCGACCGCGGTGCCGCCCTTCGAGCCCGACCCGTCGGCCTACGGCACCATCGCCTTCTACGACGCGGCCGGTCACCAGGTGACCAGCGGCAGCATCGCCGACAAGCCGTTCGCGACCTACGTGGTCGCCTCGGCCGACCCCGACGTGCCCAACCCCAACTCGCGCATCCAGCTGTCGGGGTACCTGCCGGTGCCGAACCAGCAGACCGCCGAGTTCTCCGGCATGACCATGTCGCTGAACACGAAGTACCCCGCAGTCGGTGCCCCGGCGAACATCGCGGCGATGACGAAGCCGGTCGCGACGCTGAACGACACCGACTTCACGCTCGCCGACCTGCAGTCGTCGTACCCGAACACCGCACCGGCCGGCAGCGTCTACCAGGGGCTGTACCAGCTGCGGCTCAAGACGGCGGCCAGCACCGGCTCCGTGCGGTGGCAGCGGGCGGACATCAAGATCACCGGCGGCACCTGGACGCAGGTGCTCCCGGACCCGTCCGCCGACACCACGGCGCCGGTCGCCGCGATCACCTCGGGTCCGGCGTCCGTCACCGGATCGGCCTCGGCCACCTTCGCGTTCGGCGCGAGCGACGACACCGACACCGCGGTGCAGCTGCGGCTGCAGTGCAGCCTCGACGGCGCCGCCTTCGCTGCCTGCACCTCGCCGACGACCCTGACCGGGCTGTCGTCGAAGCGGCACACCTTCGCCGTCCGCGCGGTCGACCGGGCGGGCAACACCGGTACGGCCGTGAGCCGGGCCTGGACCGTCGACCGCGTCGCCCCCACGACCACGCTGGGTGCGCTGCCCGCGGTGTCGCTGGGCTCGAAGGTCACCGTGTCGGCCCGCTCGGCCGACGCGTCGTCCGGCGTGGCCTCGCGCGACTTCCGGGTGCAGAAGGCCTCGTACGGTGGCGCGTTCTCGGCCTGGAGCAGCCCGCGCGGCTGGGGCGCCACGAAGGCGTCGTCGGTGTCGCTGACGCTCTCGCGCGGGTACCAGTTCTGCGTCTCGGCCCGGTCGCGCGACCGGGTGGGCAACGTGTCGGCCTGGACGGCGGCCCGCTGCACGGCCTCCCCGCTGGACGAGCGCAGCCTCACCGCCTCGAAGGGGTGGACCAAGGTCAGCGGCAGCAAGCTGTACGCCCGCACGGCCCTGCGCACCACGACGGCGAACGCCGCACTGACCCGCACGAAGGTGCGCGCCAAGAGCGCGGTCGTCGTCGGCACGCGGTGCACGGCGTGCGGCACGGTGGGCGTCTACTGGAAGGGCAAGCTGCTCGAGCGCATCAGCCTGAGGGGCAGCAACCGCGACCAGGTGCAGTACGCCGTCACGCTGGGCCGCACCGCCGGCACCGGGACGCTGCAGCTGAAGTCGCTCACCAAGGGCAAGCGGGTGCAGCTCGACGGCCTGGCGCTGCTGCAGCGCTGAGCAGCTCTCGGTGGTCGCCACCCGCTGGGCCCCGCAAGCAGGGCGGGCCCGGCGGGCGGCGGTCCACGGGGGTTCTGAGACGCAGGCGCCGACCGGCGGCCCGGGACGCGCCGCACCCGCCCCAGGCGGCTACGCAGGTCGCTCGAGCCGGCACAGGGCCCAGCAGCCGAGCAAGGACCACCGCACGTGGTCGGCACCGCGTCGTCTGCCAACGCCTCGCGCGAGCTGCGAGCAGATGTTCAGCATCGTCAGCACGATGACCGCCGTGGCCGACCTGAGAAGTGGGTCCACCGCGCCAGCTTCCTCAGCTGGTCGACTCGCGACGGGCTACTCGCACCGGTCCATCGTGAAGAGCGCGTGAGCCGGTGCCTCGGCACGCCTGACTGCTGGCGCCCGCGGTCGGAGCAGCGTCCCCCGTCGGAGGCGGGACCAGACGCGACCGCCGACCGCACCCGCTGCGCACGCCCGCCGTGAGTTCACGAGATGCGGATGCGCTCGGTCTCACGTCCGGTCTCATGCACTGCTCACCAGAACGCCTCGAACGGCAGCTGTGAGCACGCCGAGAGCCCCCCTCCGCTTCGGCGGCCGGAGGTTCTCGTCGTCCTGGTCTGGTCGAGGCCGAGCTCCAGTCCGTTCGCATGGGCGCCCGCACGGCTCTCGGTGCTCGGACGTCGAGCGGCTCGCAGCTCGACGGGGGTGAGAGCGCCAGGGCGCCGGTGACGAGCGCCGCAGCAGGCTCATCGGGAGATACTCGAGACGTGTGCGCCACAGCACCGTCCGCCGACTCCGGTTCTGGAGACACATGAGTGCACAGCTGCGCGCCCTTCGACAGTCGGCTGTCGGGCCGGGACGATCAGCACGGCCCGGTGTCGTCACGTCGCCCACGGGCGTCATGCTCGCCGCGGCGCTCCTGTGGGTGGCGTTCCTGTCGATCCTGCAGTGGGTGGCGCTCGGGGACAGGCTGGTGGTCGTGCCGTGGCTGGCCATCGGGCCGCTCATGGCCGCGCTCGCCCTGACGTGGCGACCGACCGCGTACGTCGCCGCCGCAGCGGTCCTGGCGGTGAGCGCGTTGAGCGTCCACACCGGCGGTTGGCACGGGCCGCAGGGCCTCTTGAGCGCCGCTGGACTCATCCGCGTGAGTGGATCGGTCGCCCTCTCCGTCTTCGCCCTGGTCTCGGCAGTGGTGCGCATCGACCGTGAGCGGCGCGCCGCGGCATCGGCCGAGATCGCGACGGTCGCCCAGCTCACGATCATGCCGCCACTGCCGCCGCGTCTCGGCGGCGTCGCGCTGGCCTCGCACTACGCCTCTGCGACGTCAGGGGCCCACGTCGGCGGGGACCTGTTCGATGCCGTCACGCTGTCGGGGTCGAGCTCGGCGACGCGCCCCCTCGGTGCACCAGACGGGGTCAGGGTCATCGTCGGGGACGCACGCGGGAAGGGGCTGGCCGCGCTGCGGTCCTCAGCCACCGTCCTCGCGACCTTCAGGTCCCTCGCCCCCGCACCCGTCGCGCTGGACGAGCTGGCCTGCAGGGTCGACCGCGCGTTCGCGCTCAGCATCACGTCGCGGACGGACCCGGCGGACGCTCTGCACCTCGCTCCCGTGCCGGAGGGACGCTCCCGGACGGAGCAGGGGCCGGGCGCCGTCAGCACCCACGCAGACGGCGACGGCGCGGCGATCGAGGACTTCGTCACCGCCGCCTTCTGCGACATGCGTCCCGACGGCTCCTTCGAGCTGCTGCTGTGCGGGCACCCGGCACCGGTCGTCAGCGACGGCAGGGGGAACGTCGAGCTGCTCGAGGCTCCCGCGACGACGCCGCTGGGTCTCGGCTCGATGCACTCGGTCGCCGCCACGGCCGCTGGAGACCAGACGGTCGACCCCTACCGGGCGGCGCTCTACCGCGGCCGGCTCCGTCCAGGTCAGCGGCTCCTGCTCTACACCGACGGCGTGATCGAGGCTCGAGACGGCGCGGGTCGCTTCTTCGACCTGCGTTCTGCGGTGCACCGCGCCGAGCGGTCCGGGCCGCGTGCCTCGGCCACGTCGCGCGACGCGGACGCGGACGCGGACGAGGTCACGTTGCAGCAGGACCTGGGGACGCTCTTCACCGCAGTCGGAGCGCACGTGGGCGGCGTCCTCAAGGACGATGCGGCGGCGCTGTGGCTGCGTCCTCTCCACTGACGTACGCGCCACGGCATCGCCCTCGGCGTGCCGTGACGTCGTGCCGGACGGGTCACGCGCAGGACGCCCTCGCCGTCGTGGCTCCGGCTCATCAGCCCTGGAGCACGAACCAGACCGTCTTCCCCGTCTCGAGGTGGTCCACGCCCCAGGCGACTGCGAGCGAGGACACCATCGCCAGCCCCCGGCCGCCCTCGGCATCCAGGTCAGGGTGGTGCAGGACGACTTCCAGGCCCACGCGTTCGATGTCCAGCAGCAGCGGTCCGGGGAGCTGGTCGGTCACCCGGATCTCGAGCCGACGAGCCTCGGTCACCGGTTCCGTGGCGCTCAGGATCACCTGCAGGTCGATGGCCGTTCCAGCATGGGTCGCTGCGTTCGTGAGGAGCTCCGAAGCCAGCAGGGCTGCGAGGTCCGACAGCTCGCCGGCGCCCCAGTCCGCCAGGAGCACCTCGACCAGATGACGTCCGGCGCGGACGCTCTCGGGCAGCGGCGGCAGCTGCACCCGCTCGGCATGCCTCATGCTTCGCCCCGCTCCGTCGGGCTCGGCGACCGACTCGACGCCCCGTCTCGTACAGTCCACCTGACCGTAGCCGTCCGCACCCGCCGAGCGGTTGCATCGAGTGCAGTGAGCCTGATGAGCTGAGAACGCCGATCGTGCACCGAGTGACGCGGTCAGGACGACGGGGACCTCGCGGTCAGCTCAGAGGCAGCGTCGACCTGACCGGCAGCGCGAGCAGCGCTCTCAGCGATGTACCGGCGTCGGGGCGAAGGAGCGGCGATAGGCGGTCGGCGTCAGTCCGACTCGCCGGACCAGGTGCCGTCGCATCGAGTCGGCGCTGCCGAGACCGCTGCGGGCGGCGACCACGTCGATCGGCAGGTCGGTGACCTCGAGCAGCTCTCGGGCCAGGTCGAGACGCTGGTGCAGCAGCCACTGCAGCGGGCTGAGGCCCGTCTCGGCCTGGAACCGGCGGGTGAGGGTGCGGACGCTGTTGCGGGCGTGGCGGGCCAGGTCGGTGAGCGTGAGCGGTTCGTCGAGTCGCTGCGCGGCCCACTCCCGGGTGCCGGCGAGCGAGGTGCCGGTCTCGGGGGGCAGCGGCGCTCGGATGAACTGGGCCTGCCCCCCGGGGCGCACGGGCGCGACGACGGCCAGCCGGGCCGCCTGGTTGGCCACCGCTGCTCCGTGGTCGGACCGGATGATGTGCAGGCAGAGGTCGATGCCGGCCGCGAGGCCGGCGGAGGTGAGCACCGGGCCGTCCTCCACGAAGAGCACGTCCGGTTCGAGGTGGACGTCGGGGTACCGGCGTCGGAAGCTGTCCGACTTCAGCCAGTAGGTGGTGGCGCGACGGTGCTCCAGCAGGCCGGCCGCGGCGAGGACGAAGGCGCCCGTGCAGATCGAGGCGACGCGTGCACCGGCGGCGGTCGCTGTGCGCAGGGCGTCCAGCACGGCCGGCGGGACGTCCTCGCGCGCGGCCCCGCCGGTCACCATGACCGTGTCGGCCTCGGCGACCGCCTCCAGTCCCTCGCGGACGACCACGTCGAAGGCGCCGTCGGAGGGCAGGATCCCTGGTTCGGCCGTGCAGACCCGGATGTCGTACGCCGGGCGCCCGTCGATCTCGACCGCACGGAAGATCAGCTCCGGGATGGAGAGGTCGAACGCGACGACCGGCGGGACGGCGATGACGACGACGCGGTGCATGGCCTGAACCTCCGGTGACGTGTCCTTCTGGCCACTACCGTACCGCTGACCATCGGCGCACGCTGATGTCATGTCCTTCGTCGTCGTCACCGGGGCCGGCGCAGCCGGCCTGCCCACCGCCCGCCAGTTCGCCGAGGCCGGCGAGCACGTCCGTCAGATCACCAGGAGCGGGCGCGGCGTCGACCACCCCCTGGTCGAGCTCGTGGCCGCCGACGTCACCGATGCGGACCGTCTCACCGACCTCACGCAGGGCGCCCGGGTCCTGGTCAACTGCGCCATCCCCCCCTTCCCGCAGTGGGCCACCGACCTGCCGCCGATGGCCGCCGCCCTGCTGACCGCCGTCGAACGCACCGGCGCCGACTACGTGATGCTCGGCAACACCTACGGGTACGGACCCGTCGAGGGACCCATGACCGAGGACCTGCCGATGTCGGCCACCACGGTCAAGGGCCGGGTCCGGGCGCAGATGTGGCAGGACGCGCTGGCGGCGCACGAGGCCGGTCGCGTGCGGGTCACCGAGGTGCGGTCCGCGGGCTTCCTCGGCCCGGGCCCGGTCGGCGCCTACGCCCTGTTCGTCGCCGCTGCCGTGCTGGCCGGTGAGGAGGCCTCCTACCCGGGCGACCTCGACGCCCCGCACAGCTGGAACTACACCGAGGACATCGCCCGGACACTCGTCGCGGCCAGCGGTGCGGATCGCGCCTGGGGCCGGGCGTGGCACGTACCGGCCACGTCGTCGGTGTCGGTACGTCGCCTGACCGAGCAGCTGGCCGAGCTGGCTGGCGTCGCCGCCCCTCGGCTCCGCCGTCTGCACCGCCAGGATCTGGTCGAGCTGGCTCGGACGCAGCCGATGTTCGGCGAGCTGCTGGAGATGCTGTACAGCAACGAGAGCCCGCACATCCTGGACTCCGCCTTCACCCAGGAGGTGCTCGGGGTGCGGCCCACACCCTTGGACGCCGTCCTGCGCCACACCCTGGCCGGCGACCACCCCCGAGCCGCATGACCTGAGCGAGACCCTGGCGGGGCTCCCGACGCTCTGATCCCGCTGGGCTGGACGTCGACAAGCACCTGACGTCAAGCGCCAAGCGGTTGTCGGCGTCATGACTCCCGAGCGGTGTGGGCGCGTCCTCGGGTCAGGCCATCGGCATCCGCCGGCCGCCGGTAGGTCGTCGCCCCTCGACAGAGCCCCGAGCCCCGGTGGCGCGGACGGTCCCTGCGCCTAGCGTGGACGACGCGGGCGTTCGGTCCAGAGAACGGCCGGCCTCCGGTGCACGCCGGTCGGCCCCACCCTCGAGACCAGGGTGGGGCCGATCGCTCCGGATGATGACGGACCCCGGCGAGCCGCGCACAGCGTGCGACGGCGCGGCGTCGAGGGAGGAAGCGGCCGGCCGTCACGACAGGGCGACCCTGAGGGCGTGCCCGCTCCCTGGTGGCCCGGGCCAGCGCACCCACCGCGCGCAGGCTCACGAGCGGACGGCGTCCTCGTTGCCGGTTCGCCACTCGAGCAGGAGCAGGGTCGCGTCGTCGGAGAGCTGGTCGTCGTGGTGCTCGAGCAGGGCGTTGACGACCCGTCGCATGGTCTCGGGGGCCGGCATGCCGTCCGCGAGGTGACGGAGCAGGAGGTCAGCGAGGTGGTCGACGCCGAAGAACCGACCCTCCGGGGACCGGGCTTCGATGGCACCGTCGGTGTAGAGCAGGACCCGGTCGCCTGGCTCGAGGGTCTCGGTGCCGATGGAGATGAGCGGCTCGTTCTGGGTCCAGCCGAGCCCGAGCGGCGGGGTGATGCGCGCGTGCAGTGCCTTGACCTGCTTCCCGCCGCGCAGCAGCAGCGGCTTGGGGTGGCCCGCGTTGACCCAGAGGAGCTGGCCGGTCTGCGTGTCCAGCTCCATGAGCAGGGCCGTGGCGAAGCCGACCTCGCCGAGGGTCTGGGTCAGCACCGCGTCGGTCGCCCGGGCGATGTCGGTCATGGTGCGTCCGGCCCGGCGTCCGTTGCGGTAGGACGCGACCGCGAGAGACACCAGCTGGGCGCTGGCCAGGCCGTGCCCCATCGCGTCGAAGAGCGCGACGTGGACGCGGCCGGGGTCGACGGAGTAGTCGAACGTGTCGCCAGCGACCTCGTAGGCCGGCTCCAGGACGCCGGCGATGGCGACGTTGCCGTCGACGAACGTCAAGGGGGGCAGCAGGCCCCACTGGATCTCGGCCGCGAGGCCCATGCGTTGCTGGCGTCGCAGCTGGACGATGGTGTCGCCGTACGGGGTCTTTGCCGTCACCAGCTCCGCGGTCAGCGACGCCAGCCGGCGCAGACGCGTGACCAGGAGGCTGTCGTCGCGCTCGACGTCCTCCAGCGCGTGGACCTCGACCTCGAGCACCCCGAGGCGTTCGCTGCCGTTGAGCAGCGGGAGCCACACGCGGGCGGCGCGAGGTGGGTCGGCGCGCTGGGTGTGGACGCGCACCAGCTGGAAGGCGCGTCCCGCCATCGTGGAGTCGATGGACAGAGCCGTCGGGTGCTTGTCGGCATCAGGGCCATCGGGATCCGAGAAGGGGACGAGGGTCTGCTGCTGCAGGTCGGCCAGGAAGATGAGCGCACCGGCCGCTCCCAGCGCTTCGGCACAGCGTGCGACGAGCCGCGGAAGAAGGTGCGGAGCAGCCAGGTGCGAAGCCTCGAGCAGGTCGCCCAGGGGTCCGTCGCCGTCACGGGCGTTCTCGTCCACGAGGCCATCTTCACCCACTCCCGAGCGGGTCCGAGCCAGGACCGAGCGACACGCAGCCGGGCCCCCGCCGTGACGTCGGCGCCCGGGGCCCTCGACGTCCGCCCGGCCCTCAGCGAGCAGGCAGGGGGCGGTCCCCGTCGTCCGTCGTCGGCGCGCCGGTCGCGGGACGGGTGTGCGTGGCGACCACGACCTGCGGACCGCTCGCCGACCCTCGCGGCGTGGACACCGCGGTGCTCCGGACGCACTTCGGCGACGCGGCGGCGTGGACCGCCTTCCGCGCCGAGGTCGTCGCGGGTGGTGGGGAGTCCGGCGTCGTGCACCGCCGGGGAGCGTGACGGCGGCTCAGTCCGTGGTGATGGTCCCCGCCCGGAGCCGGGTGCTGAGCTCGCCCGCCGGCAGCGCCGCGGTGAAGTAGTACCCCTGGGCGTAGCGGACGCCGGCGTCGCGCAGCGCGTGCAGGGTGGTGGCGGTCTCGACGCCCTCGACGACGACCGTCCGCGCCAGGTCGCGCCCGAGGGCCAGCACGGCGGCGAGGACGGCCTCCGCGCCGGGGTCGCCCGGGACGGTGCGGATGAACGCGCGGTCCACCTTGAGCACGTCGGCGGGCAGCTCGAGCAGCCGGCTCAACGAGGAGTGACCGACGCCGAAGTCGTCCAGCGCCACCTGGCAGCCGAGCTGCCGCACCGCGTTCACCGCCTGCAGCGCAGCGTCGACGTCGGCGAACAGGTCGCTCTCGGTGACCTCGACGGTGAGCCGCCCGGGGCGGGTGCGGCCGGCGGTGAGCGCGTCCTGCACCTCGGCGACGAAGCCGGGGGCGAGCAGCTCGCCGGCAGAGACGTTGACCAGCACGTGGCCGGGCGCCCGGGCGCCCAGCTCCCGCTGCCAGTCGCGCAGCTGGTCCAGCGCGCTGCGCAGCACCCACCGCCCCAGCTGCGGCAGCAGGCCAGACCGGGCCGCGGTCGCGATGAAGTCGTCGGCGACGAGGAGGCCGCGGGTGGGGTGGCGCCAGCGCAGCAGCGCCTCGACCGCGTGCACCGGGTGGCCCCCGTGCGGCAGGCCGGGGTCGCCCCAGGCGGGGCCACCGGGGTCGTGCTCGGTCAGGTGCACGACGGGCTGGTAGTGCACCTCGAGCTGCCCGGCGTCCAGCGCGTCGCGCAGGTCGTCGGCGAAGCGCTCGCGGGCCTCGCTGGCGGCCCGGTCGGCGGCGTACACCTTCGAGTCGAACACCTCGGCGCGGCCGGGGCCGGCCCGCTTGGCCCGGTACATCGCGGCGTCCGCGTGCGAGATCAGGGCGTCCCCGGCGGCGGCCGGGTCGTCGGTGACCGCGACGCCGATGCTCATCGACAACCGTTGATCGTGCCCGTCCAGCTGCCACGGCGCCGCGACCTCCTGCAGCACGCGCTGCGCGACGACGGCCGCTGCGTCGGCCGTGGCGAGGTCCTCCAGCAGCACCACGAACTCGTCGCCGCCGATGCGGGCCAGCACGTCGGCCGGGCGCAGCGCCGCCCGCACCCGGTCGACCGCCGTCCGGATCAGCCGGTCGCCGGCCAGGTGGCCGTAGGTGTCGTTGACGTACTTGAGGCCGTCGAGGTCGCAGAACAGCACGCCGAGCAGGCCGTCGGCGCGGTGCAGCCGGGTCAGGGCGTGGTCGAGCTGCTCGAGGAACACCCAGCGCACCGGCAGCCCGGTCAGGGTGTCGTGCATGGCCCGTTCGGTGAGCGCGTGCTGGGCCCGCCGGGCGCGGTCGCGGTCGTCGGCGACGACCAGGTAGGACGTCGCCAGGCTGGCGAGGGTGGCGGCGGCCGCCAGCTCCTCCTCGCTCAGCGGCGTCGACGCGTAGCGGTACAGGTCGAGCACCCCCCACCGCCGCCCGCGCGCCAGCAGCGGCACGCAGGCCACCGCGCGCACACCGAGCTCGTCCGCCGCCGCCATGTACTGCGGCCAGTTGCCCTCGGTGCGCACGTCGGCCAGGTTCACCACCTGCTCGACCTCGAAGGCGTGCCGGCAGGGGCCCTGGTCGAGCACCTCCTGCAGCTCGTCCAGCTCGCCGAGCGGCCCGCTCACCGCGAACACCATCCGCAGCAGCTCGGTGCCGGCGTCGGAGGGCGCCATCACGCCGCCGCCGTCGACCTGCAGCACCTGCGTGGCCGACAGCACCAGCTGCCGCAGGATGTCGGGGGCGTCGAACTCGCCCGTCACGGTGCGCGCGAACTCCTCGATGCAGCTGGAGAGCGCCGCCGTGTCGACGCGGCGTCCCCGGCCTCGTCCACCCGAAGGCAGCGGCGGCAGGCTCATCGCAGGTCGCCCGAGGGCGTCGAGCTGCTCCCCGCCCGCTGCTGATCCGCTCACGGTTCGCCACCCCCGGCACGGCGCCGCCAGGGCGCTCCGAGGCTCCTGACCGAACCAGCGCCCAACCTAGGGCCTCCGGCTGCTCGGCGCCGGGCGGACGCGACGACCCGCCCCCGGGACCCTGTCGACCACCGGCCAGGCCGTCCGGTCGGGACGGCGGCGTTGCAGCCGCGCGACCTCGTGGCCTAGCGTGCGTCTCGCCGTGGTGCTCGGGAAGCCGGTTCGAATCCGGCGCGGCCCTCGCCACTGTGAACGGGATGACACGTCCGTGCCCTCGCTGCGTCTCGGCGAGGGCGGCCACTGGGCTCCGGCTCGGGAAGGTGGGCGCGTCGCCCAGCGGTGCGGACGTCGTCGACGGCCGCCCGCTCGGCACCCGGAGCCAGGAGACCGGCCACGGCGCTGCAGGACCGACGCATCCACGAGGACTTGGAGCTCGCCCATGGCGCTCACCCCTGCCCGAACCCGCCCGTCGGCGACCCCGCCGACGTCCGGACGCCGCCGACCCTGGACCCGTCTCGAGGTCCGCCGGGCCGTCGCGGTGCTGGGGGTGGTGGTCGCGATGCACGCCCTGGCCTGGGGCACGCTGGTGCTGGCCGTCGCCCCGCAGCAGCTGCAGGTCGGCACCCAGGTGTTCGGCATCGGCCTCGGTGTCACCGCGTACACCCTCGGCGTGCGGCACGCGTTCGACGCCGACCACATCGCGGCGATCGACAACACCACCCGCAAGCTCATGGCCGACGGGCAGCGGCCGGTCACGGTGGGGTTCTGGTTCGCGCTCGGCCACTCGACGGTGGTCGTCGTCATGGCGCTGCTCGTGGCCGCGGGCACGCAGGTGGCGGGCACCCTCATGCGCGAGGACTCCGGTGCGCACCAGGTGCTCGGCGTCGTCGCGACCAGCACGTCCGGCGTGTTCCTGTACGTCATCGGGATCGTGAACCTCGTGGCGCTGGTGGGCATCGTGCGGGTCTTCCGGCGGATGCGGGCCGGCGCGTTCGACGAGCAGCAGCTCGAGCGGGCCCTCGACTCCCGCGGCCTGCTGGCCCGCCTCACCCGGCGGGCGACGGGGTCGGCCGTGCGGCCGTGGCAGATGTACCCGGTCGGGCTGGTCTTCGGCCTCGGCTTCGACACCGCCAGCGAGATCGCGCTGCTGGTGCTGGCCGGGGCGGGTGCGGCGTCCGGGCTGCCCTGGTACGCCGTGCTGGTGCTGCCGCTGCTGTTCGCGGCCGGCATGTCGCTGTTCGACACCCTGGACGGCGCGTTCATGAACGTCGCCTACGACTGGGCGTTCGCCAACCCGATCCGCAAGGTCTACTACAACCTCACGATCACCGGCCTGTCGGTCGCCGTGGCCGTGCTCATCGGCAGCATCGAGCTGATCACCGTGCTGCACGACAAGCTCGGCCTCGAGGACGCCGTCTCGGGGTGGGTGGCCGGGCTCGGCCTCGACTACCTCGGCTACGGCGTGGTCGGCCTGTTCGTCGTCGTCTGGGCGGTGGCCGTGGCGTACTGGAAGATCGCCCGCGTCGAGACCCGCTGGGCCTCCCCGCCGGCGTCGGGCTGACCGGCGGCCGCTACCCGTCGACGTGCAGCAGCAGCAGGGCGGTGTCGTCGTCCGGGCTGGCGTGCGTGTCGAGCAGGTGCTGGGCGAGGTCGGGCAGCGCTGCGGGTCCTCGGGCCAGGGCCTGCCGCAGCTCGTCGAGGCCCTCGGTGAGGTCGCGGTCGCGGCGCTCGACCAGGCCGTCGGTGCAGGCGAGCAGGGTGTCGCCCGGCCGCAGCCGGTGCATCGAGGCGTGGCGGGACGTCGGGGCGACGCCGAGCATCAGCTGCGGCGGTGCGCTCAGCTCCTCGACGGCGCCGTCGGCGCGGCGCACCAGCAGCGGGGGGTGACCGGCGTTCGAGTGGGTCAGCGCCCACCCGCCGCCCGGGTGCGGGTCGAGCCGGGCGTAGACCATCGTGGCCATCGTGGGGATGCCGAGCCCGGCGAGCAGGTCGTCGACGCGCTCGAGCACGGTGGCCGCCGATCCGCGCGCGACGTCCCAGGCGCAGGCGCGCAGCAGCCCGCGCAGGTGCCCCATGGCCGCCGCAGCCAGCACGTCGTGGCCGACGACGTCGCCGATGGCCACGCCGACCGACCCCCCGGGCAGCGGGATGACCTCGTAGAAGTCGCCGCCGACGTACGCACCGGACGCCGCCGCCTGGTACCGGGCCTCGACCTGCAGGCCGGGGACGTCGGGCAGCACGGGCAGCAGGCTCGACTGCAGGGTCGCGGCGATCGCGTGCTCGCGCTCGTACAGCCGCGCGTTGTCGATGATCAACCCGGCCCGGCGGGTGAGGTCGACGGCGATCTCGAGGTCGGCCTCGGTGTGCCGCGGGCTGTCCGGGCCGCGCACGAGCAGCAGCACGTCGCCGTCCGGCCCGCCGCCGGCGAGCGTCAGCAGCATGAGCGAGGCGGCGCCGAGGGCGTCGCTGCGGTCGAGCACCTCGGTGTCGGTGACCCACGACTCCCGCTCGGCGCGCCGCTCGGGGTGGTCGTAGTCGCTGATCCGCCGCGCCTGCACCCCGCCGAGCAGCGTCTCGGCGGGGGAGCCCTGCACGAGGGACCGCTGCAGCGCGGCCGAGTACTCGCGCAGCAGCTGCTCGTGATCGGGCCGCGCGTGCCGGGCGACGACCTCGCGCGGCCGCCCCGGCTGGTCGTCGGTGATGACCATCGCCCAGTCGGCGAGGTCGGGCACGACGAGGTCGACCAGGCGGCGGTGGCACTGCGCGACGTCGAGGGTGCCGGCCAGCTGCGCGGTCGCCTCGGCCAGCAGCCGCAGCCGGGCCTGCGCGGCCTCGGCATCGGCCCGCGCCTCGCGCTCGGCGGCCAGCGCCCGGTCGCGCTCGGCGTCGGCCAGGATCCGCACGGTCACGTCGGTCTGGACGCCGACGAAGTGGGTGACCTCGCCGGCGGCGTCGTGGATGGGGCTGATCGACAGCTGGTTCCAGAACGCCGTGCCGTCCTTGCGGTGGTTCAGCACGATGGTCGAGATGTGCTCCCCGGCGTCGAGGGCCGCGCGGATCGCCTTGGGGGTCGCCGGGTCGGTGCCCGGACCCTGCAGGAACCGGCAGTTGCGCCCGACGGCCTCCTCGTAGGCGTACCCCGTCGTCACCGTGAAGGCCGGGTTCACCCAGACCAGCGCCTGGTCCTCGGCGCGGGCGTCGGCCACCGTGAACGACATCCCGGTGGCCAGCACGGCGCGCTCGCGCAGCTGCAGCTCGAGCCGCGCGACGTCGCCGGCGACCTCCGCGTCGCTGCGGCGGGCCAGCGGCAGGAAGAGCACGACGGCGTGCTGCGGCAGCTGCGGCACGTCGGTCATCGGGAGCGCGACCACCCAGAGGGGCTCGCGCTGCACCCCGAGCTCGCTGGGCCGGCCGGCCGACACGCCCTGGCCGTTGACGGGCTCGGCGCGCGCCAGCTTCGACAGCGGGTGGTCGGTGTCGGCCAGCGGCTCGCCGTCGAGGTCGCGCAGCCGGGCGGCGTCGGCCCAGGCGTCGACCGCCACCGGCAGCGCCACGCCGGGCGCGAGCTGGTCGGCGACCGCGTTGGTGAAGACCACCTCGCGGGTGGCGAGGTCGACCAGCAGCACCGCGGACGGGTCGCTCCCGGCCACCAGGGCGAGGTCGGCCGCCGTCGTCTCGGTGGTCAGCACGCGTCGCCCGATCCTCTGGTCGCAGGTCGTCGACCGGTCCGCCGCATCGTCATGAGGGGACCGAGCATATGCACCCTCAAGTCCGCGGGGGCGTCGGCCGATGGGGCGGAGGGGCATTCGCACGCGTCGACCAGGAGGGGTTCGTTGTCAGTCCAGGCACCCCTCGAGGTGGACGCCGAGGTCGAAGCCGTCGTGCGGCTCGCCGCGCACGTGGCGGGCACGACGAAGGCGACGGTCAACGTCCTCGACGAGCGGTCGCAGTGCCAGATCGCGACGGTCGGCTTCACCGGGTCGCGCAGCCCCGCCGTCGACTCCATGTGCGCCGTCACGGTGCGCGCCGGCACGAGCGTGCACGCCCCCGACGCCCGGCAGGACGACCGCTTCGCCGACAACCCGTGGGTGACCGGCGCGCTCGGCGCCGTCCGGTGCTACGCCGCGTCGCCCATCCGCGTGGGCGCCGAGCAGCTGGTCATCGGCACGCTGTGCGTCTTCGACGAGGACCCGCGTCGGCTGACCGACGACCGCCTGGCGCGGCTCGACGACCTGGCAGGCATCCTCGGCGTGCTCTTCGAGCGCCGCGCGCAGTCGCGCCGCCAGGAGCGCCTGGCCGCGGAGGCCGCGCAGGCGCGCGACCTGCTGGAGGCGACCCTCGCGCAGCTGCAGTCCCGCGCCGAGTTCGACCGGGTGCTGCTCGACTCCGTGGACGTCGGCATCGTCGCCTGCGACGCCGACGGCCGGCTGACCCTCTTCAACCGGCAGACCCGTGAGTGGCAGGGCGGCGACATCGACGCCGAGCTCGAGCCCGACGCCTTCTCGACCGCCTACAGCCTGTTCCACGCCGACGGGGTCACGCCCGTCGCGCCCGAGGAGGTGCCGCTGCTGCGCGCGCTGTGGGAGGGGAGCGTCGACGACGCCGTCATCATCATCGCGCCCGCCGACCAGCCGGCCACCGCCGTCTCGTGCCGCGGCCGGGCGCTGCACGCACCGGACGGCTCGGTCACCGGCGCCGTCGTCGCGATGACCGACGTCACCGAGCAGCGGGCCCGCGAGGCCGGGCTGCGCAACGCCGCCCGCCGCGACGGCCTCACCGGACTGCCCAACCGCAGCGTGGCCCTGGAGCGGCTGCGGACGGCGCTCGACGCCGCCGGCCAGTCCGCCGGCCAGTCCGTGGGCGTCTTCTACTGCGACCTCGACGGGTTCAAGGCGGTGAACGACACCGGCGGGCACGCCGCCGGCGACGAGGTGCTGCGCGAGATCGCGCAGCGGCTGGAGCGCTGCGTGCGGCCCACCGACACGATCGCCCGCCTGGGCGGCGACGAGTTCGTGGCGATCTGCACGCACGTCGACGAGCCGGCGGTGGAGGCCATCCGCCGGCGGCTCCTGGCGGCCGTGGCGGAGCCCGTGCAGACGGAGGCGGGCACCTTCACCGTCGGGCTGAGCGTGGGCATCGCGATGTCGCTGCCGTCCGCCCCGCTCGCAGCCGCCGAGCTGCTGCGCCGCGCCGACACCGCGATGTACGCCCACAAGCAGCGGCGCTGACCGATCTGGCTGTCGGGCAACGGTTTCAGTATCGTCAGGTCGTGCCCTCCCCGCGCCGGTGCCGCCCCGGGTACCCCGCGGGCGGCAGCCGTCGTCCGTGCGCAACAGTCGTCGTGGCGGCGCCGTGACGACGGACGACGCCTCGGTCGAGCCCCGGGTGCTCCTGCTCGGGCCGGTGGAGGTCGAGCTCGGTGACCGCCGGGTGCCGGGCGGTCCGCCGCTGCAGCAGGCGGTGCTGGCCTGCCTCGCCCTCTCGCCGGGGCGGGTGTGGTCGGCCGACCAGCTGGTCGACGCGGTGTGGGGCGACGAGCCCCCCGAGCGCCCGGCGGCCTCGCTGCACACCTACGTCTGGTCGCTGCGCCGCGTGCTGGGTGCCGAGCGGCTGACCCGCTCGGCGGCGGGGTACGCCCTCGAGCTCTCGGCCGACGGGTGCGACGCCGTCGTGGCGCGCGCGGCCGGTCCGGCGGCGGCTCGGGCGGTGGCGGAAGGCGACCCCGAGCGGGCGGTGCGGCTGCTCGCCGAGGCCCTGGCGTCGTGGCGCGGGCCCGCGCTGGCCGGCGCGGGCGGGGCCGGCGCCGAGGCGCAGCGCCACGAGCTCGACCAGCTGCGGACGTCGCTGGCCGAGCAGCTGGCCGGGCTGCTGCTGCGCCTGGGCCGGCCCTGGGAGGCGGCCGACGCGCTGCGTCCGCTGGTGCGCGAGAACCCGCTGCGCGAGGAGACGGGCGAGCTGTACGTCGCCGCGCTGGCCGCGAACGGGCGCCGCGGCGAGGCGCTCAGCGAGCTGCGCCGCATCGAGGAGGCGCTGCGCAGCGACCTCGGGGTGCGGCCCGGCCCGGGTCTGGGCCGGCTGGCCCGCCAGCTGAGCGAGCCGGCGGCGCACGTGACGGCCGCGCGCGCCGTCCCACGGCAGCTGCCCGCCCCACCGCACGGCTTCGGCGGCCGGACGGCGGAGGTGCGGCGGGTCGCCGAGGCCCTGCGGGGGCGGCCGGCCGGGTCCGCAGCCGCCGGCCGGCTCGTCACCGTCTGCGGCGCCGGGGGACTGGGCAAGTCGGCGCTCGCCCTGCACGTCGCGCACCGGCTCACCGAGCACTTCCCGGACGGCCAGCTGCACGCGACGTTCCACACCTACGACCCGACGTCCGAGACGCGCACCGTCGCCGACGTCCTGCCCGGGCTGCTGGCCGGTCTCGGGGTCGGCCGCGACCAGCAGCCGGCCGACCAGCACGAGCGGTCCGACCTGTACCGCACGCTGCTGGCCGACCGGCGGGTGCTGCTCGTGCTCGACGACGTGCCGGACGCCGAGACCGTGCGGGCGCTGCTGCCGGCGGCTCCCGGCAGCGCCGTCCTGGTCACCTCGCGGCGGTCGCTGCCCGGGCTGGTGGCGCGCGAGGGCGCCGTCGAGCTGGTCCTGCAGCCGCTCGTCCCCGCGGCCGGCGTCGAGCTGCTGCAGCAGCTGCTCGGCGAGCGGCCCGACTGGTCGGTCGAGTCGGCGGAGCAGCTGGCCCGGTTGTGCGGGGGCTGGCCGCTCGGGCTGCGGCTGGCCGCCAGCCTCGTGCTGCGCAGCACGGCCAGCTGGACGCTGCCGGACGCCGTCGCGCAGCTGGTCGACGAGCGCACCCGGTTGCAGCTGCTGTCGGTGCCCGACGACCCGCTCGCCGACGTCCGCGCCGTCCTGGACTGGTCGGTCGAGGCGCTGTCGGAGCGGGCCGCGCTGGGCTACTGCCTGCTCGGGCTGCTGCCCGGCTCGGCCGCCACCGCGCCCACCCTCGCCGCGGCGCTCGAGGTCGGCACCGAGGCGGCGTCCGGCGTGCTCACCGAGCTGGCCGGCCACCACCTCGCCGACCCGGTGCACGACCTGGTGCACCTGCACGCGCACCACCTCGCGCAGCAGCTGCCGCTCGCCGACCGGCACGCCGCGCTCGACCGCGTGCTCGGGTACCACGAGCGCACGCTGACGGCGGCGGTCTGGCGCACGTACGGCGAGGTCGCCTCCGCGGACGGGCCGGTGCCGGCGGAGGCGCCCGCCGACGACCCGTTCGACGACGACGCGGCGGCGGCCGACTGGCTGCGCGCGCAGGAGAGCACGCTGCACGACCTGATCGGCGTGGCTGCGGCGGCGGACCGGCCGGGTGCTCACCGGCTCGTCGTCGCGCTGCGGCCGCACGTCACCTACACCTACGGCCGCGAGGCCTGGCTGCACGCCGTCGAGCTCGGCCGGTCGTCGGCGCAGCGGGCGGGCAACCGCTGGGCCGAGAGCGAGCTCGTGTACCTGCTGGCGCCGATCGCCGTCGCGCGGTTCCGGTACGACGAGGCGGTCGAGCTGGAGCGCACGGCGACGCAGCTGCGGTACGGCGAGGCCTGGCGTGCGCACCGGGGTCGGATCGGCATCCGGCTCTGCGAGGCCCGACGGTACGACGAGGCGGTGGTCGAGCTGACCGCGGCCATCGCCGACGACCGCACGTCCGACGAGGTGCGGCTGCGCAGCCTCGCCAACCTCGCCACCGCCCAGCTGGCGCTCGACCAGAAGACCGAGGCCCTGCAGACCGTCGAGCAGGCGGTGCAGCTGCTCGAGCAGGTCGAGGCGAGCCTGCCGCCGTTCGTGGCCGGCGCCCGGCGCTTCCACCTCGCCGTGCATCTGCGCCGGCTCGGCGAGCTGGCGCGCGCCCGGGCGCTGCACTGGCGCAACGAGGACGAGATGCGGCGCTACCGCAGCGACGAGGACGCGTGGACGGCGCTCGAGCTGGCGGTGATCGCCGAGGGTCTCGGCGACCCGCGGGCGGCCGACGTGCACCTCGCGCACGCCGCGGAGCAGTCGCTCGACTTCCTGGAGGCCGCCGAGGACGAGCTCGAGAAGCTGCCGGACGTCGACGCCCCGGTGCGCCCGCACCTGGCCGAGCTGCGCCGTCGGCGTGACGCCCGGCGCCGCGCGTGACCGTCGGGCGGGGCCTCGCGCAGGGCAGCTGGAGGGCTCTCTCGCGGCGTTGAGATCGCGTTGAGGGCAGTGGTCTTGGCTTGGTCGCAGTGCTGGAGCCGACCGAGGAGCTGACCACCGTGGACCACCAGACGCATCTGCAGGACGTGTCGGAGCGGACCGAGGGCCTGCCGTTCGACGAGCTGGTGCGCCTGCACCAGCGGGCGCTGATCGACCACGCCCGCCGGCTGTGCGGCGACCACGCGCTGGCCGAGGACGTCGTGCAGGAGGTGTTCCTCAAGGTCTGGCACCGGCAGCTCGACCTGCAGGGCCCGGGCGCCCGCGCCTACCTGCGCACGATGGTGCGCAACCGGCTCATCGACCGGTCGCGCACGCGCGCCTTCCGCCTCGAGCTCGTGCAGCCCGACATGTCGACGGTCGGTGCGACGGCGGGCGGTCACTCGGTGCTGGAGCGGGTGGTCGTCACCGACCTGGTGCGCCGGCTGTCCGACAAGGACCGTCAGGTGCTGATCGAGGTCTACCTGCGCGACCGGAGCGTCGAGCAGACCGCGGAGGTGCTCGGGCTGCCGTCCGGCACCGTCCGGTCGCGCTGCTTCTACGCCCTGCGGCGGCTGCGGTCGATGCTGGACGACGAGCCCGAGCTGCTGCTCGCCGGCTAGCCACCGCCCGGCACGGCACCCAGCAGCGCCAGGGTCGTCAGGGTCGGGTGGTAGCGCGCGGTGAAGACGTCGAGCTGGCCGGGTGCGCCGACCGCGCGGCGGTGCCCGGGTACCGAGCTGCGGGCGCCGACGGCGCGCACCAGGTCGCGGGTCGCCCGGTGCAGTCGGCGCGCGGACGCCGGGTCGGGGCGCGGGTCCCACGCGGCGACCAGCAGCAGCTCGGCGGCCAGGTCGAGGTCGCCGCCCGCGAGGCGCTGCTCGCCGTGACCGAGCGCCGCGGTTGTGAGCGCCGACCAGGTCGCCCGCGGCAGGGCGTGCGGGTGGTGCCCGAGCCGGCAGCGCCCCATCACGGCGTGGGTCAGGTCGTAGAGCACCGTGGCGGCGGGCCGTGATCCGGCGTCCGGCAGGTGCTGCTCGACGTCCGCCGGGTCCTCGTCGAGCACGGCGAGCACGTCGAGCACCTGCACCAGGTCGAGCCCGTCGAGCACCCACGGAGTGGTCGTCCGCACCCACCGCCGCAGCGCGGGATCGAGCCCGTGCGCGTCGTCTGCCGCGTGCAGCACCGCGAGCACCATGAGCAGCTCGGTGAGCGGCTTCACCGCTTCCGTCGTCGCCGGCTCCCGGTCGTGCCGCACCAGGGCGAACCGGTGCCGGTGGGCGGTGAGCCAGGTGGTGCAGCGCAGGGCGAGCGCAGCGCCCTCCGGGCCGGCGCCGGCCCGGAGGGTCACGGGGTGCCTGCGCCTAGGCCGGGCTGAGCGAGGTCGAGCACGACCCCGACAGCTCGGTCATCACCAGCGTGGTCGTGTCGACGGAGAAGGTGAGCGTCCGGCCGTCGTCCTGCGACTGCAGCATGCACATCTTGCCCGGGTCGTCGGCCGAGCCGTCGCTGGCGTAGCTGCCGGCCTGCGGCCCGTCCGCCACCTCGAGGCCGATCCACCACCAGTCGGCGCCGGTGCGCATGAACCCGGTGTTGAACCCCGCCGACAACGGTCCGGCGTTCTGCCCGTCGGGCACCGTCCAGGTGCCCTGCTGGGTGCCGTCGTCGCTGTACTGGTGCGACAGGTGCACCGTCGCCGTGCCCCCGGTGTTGTTGGTGACGTAGATCTGCGCGCTGCTGTTGTAGCTCAACTCTGACCTCCAGCGAGACGGGCTCCCGGTCTGCCCCGGGACTGGATCGTGCCGGATCAGCCAAGCAGCGCGGACGACGCGCGCGGCGTCTCGTCGGGTGCTTGCGTTGCTCACCATCAAGCGAGTGGCTCAGGCGAGCGCGAGCACCAGGCCGGCGACGACCAGCACCAGCGCGGTGGCGGCGTGCACGCTCAGGGCGTGCCGCAGGGTGCCGCCGTTCGCGACCACCACGACGGCGTCGCAGGTCGGTGTGAGGGCCGCGGCCACCATCGCCCAGCCGAAGGCGTGCTGGCCGGCGGCGGCGAGCACCACGAGCGGGACGATGCCGGACGTCACGTCGCGCACGCCCTTGGCACTGGTCATCGCCCGGGGGCGCTGCTCCGGCACCCCGAACCCGGCGAGGGCCGGGCGGGGTGCGACGACGAAGCGGGCGCCGATGCCGAGGATCGCGAGGCAGCCGAGGACGGCGAGGACGAGGGCGACGGTGGTCATGGTGGGCTCCAAGTGTTTGTCTAGCGCTGTTAGATACAGACGCTAGCCCACGAACCACACTGATGTCTAGCGCTGCTAGACGAGATTGGGTAGGGTGCGCTCATGACGCCGAGACCCGCACCCGACCTCGACGCCCGCCGTGCGCAGCTGACCCGGCTCGCCGGCGACCTCGCCGAGTCGGAGGGGTGGGCCGCGGTGACCGTGCGCCGGCTCGCCACCGAGCTCGGCGTCACCCAGCCGGTGCTCTACTCGGCCTTCCCCGAGGGGCGCCAGGCGCTGGTCGACGCGGTCGCGCTGCAGGGCTTCACCGCGGTGGCCGAGGCGCTCGAGGCGGTGCCGGCCGAGCCGCTGCTGCGGCTGCGCGCCTACCTCGACTTCGCAGCCGCTCGGCCGCGGCTGTACGAGGCGATGTTCACGCTGCCGTCGGGTCTGCGCTTCGGCGCCGGCCGCGGCCCCGAGCCGCTGCGGCGCGCCTTCGCGGCCGTGCAGGCGGCGTTCCCGGGCACCGACGCCACCCGGGCCGAGGTCGCCTGGGCGCTCGTGCACGGCCTGGCCACCCTGCAGGCCGGGGGCCGGCTGCCGCGGTCCCGGGCCAGGGCGCGGCTCCAGCAGGCGCACCGGCTGCTGACCTCGCCCTAGCGATCCACTCGGCGCGCTCGGTCGGGATGGGCCGGCGCGACCTCCGGGTGCAGCAGGCCGGCCAGCGCCTCGACGCCGTCGACCAGCCGCGGGCCGGGGCGCGCGAACGAGGCGTTGGCGTCGACCGCCCAGACCGGCACGCCCGGCATCCGCGACACGACGTCGACGGCCTGCTCGGCGGCCGCGTCGAGCCCGAAGCCGCAGGGCGCGCACACCACGACGTCCGGGCGGGCGGCCAGCACGTCGTCCCAGGTGCAGCGCACGGACTTCTGCCCCGTGCGGCCGAGCACGCTGGTGCCGCCCGCGGCGTGGACGAGCTCGGGCACCCAGTGGCCCGGCGCGTACGGCGGGTCGGCCCACTCCAGCACCGCGACCCGCGGCCGGGGGCGGCCGGCCACGGTGTCGGCGACGACGTGCAGCCGGTCGCGCAGGGCCGCCACCGCGGTGGTCGCGGCGTCGGGCCGCCCGGTGCGCCGGCCGAGCACCAGCACCGACTCCAGCACCTCGTCGAGCGTGTGCGGGTCGATGGTCAGCACGTCGGCCCGGCACCCCAGGTACGACAGCGCGTCGGTCACCACGCCCACGTCGACCGCGCACACGGCGCACAGGTCCTGCGTCACGACGAGGTCGGCGTCGAGGTCGGCCAGCGCGTCGGCCTGCAGGTGGTACAGGTCGTCGCCGCGGCGCATCGCGGCGACCACGAAGTCGTCGATCTGCCTGGGGGACAGGCCCTCTGGCATCGCGGACGTCGACACGACCCGACGCGTGCGGGCCTCGGCCGGGTGGTCGCACTCGAAGGTCACGCCCACGACGTCCGGCCCGGCGCCGATGTCGAACAGGATCTCGGTGGTCGACGGCAGCAGCGAGACGATGCGCACCCGGGCACGCTACCCGGCGTCCGCCGCCACCCGCCGCTCGATCTCGTCGAGCACCGCCGCGAAGCCCTCGTAGACCGGCGCGTTCTGCGCCACGTTGCTGCGGGCCCGGCGCAGGAAGCTCGGCGCGAACCGGACGGCCTCCGCCAGGTGCTGCTCGGCGGCGGCGGCGTCGCCGAGGTGGCGCTCGACCACCGCCAGCTCGAGGCTCACCTCGCCCGTGAGGTCGTCGAAGCCGTAGCGGCGGGTCTCGGCGAGGGCGGCCACGAGCTGCACCCGAGCGCGCTGGTGCTCACCGACGACGCGCAGCAGGCCGCCGACCATCGTGCGGTCCTCGACGCGCCAGCGCGGCGACATCTCCGCCTCGACGCGCTGGAACAGCGTCGCCATGCGTTCGGCGGCGGTCCCGGCGGCCAGGGCGTCGCCGCGCGCCCACTGCGCGAGGCCGTGGAACCCGAGGTAGTTCACCCGCAGCACCGGGGTGGTCTCGGGGTGCACGAGCACCTGGTCCAGCTCGGTCACCGCCTCGTCGTAGCGCCCGGCCTCGAACAGCGCGATGCCGATGAAGCCGCGCTCCTTCTCCCAGCCCTCGCCGAAGTGCAGGTGCGCCGCGTTCCGCACCAGGTCGACCGCGTCGTCGAAGCGCCCGTCCTCCCGGGCGACGCCGGCGAGCAGCAGCTGCACCTGCCCCTGGGCCCGCTGGTCGCCGTGGCGGCGGGCCGACTGCTCGCCCAGCAGCAGGGCCGGCGACCAGGAGCGCACCAGCTCCCGCCCGCCCAGGTGCGAGCGCAGCTCGGCCAGCAGCTGGTGCGCGGCCGGATGGTCCTGGGCCGCTGCGATCGCGACGAGCCGCTGCAGCGCGTCGTCGTGCTCGACGAGCCACGGCCCGGCCCCGGTCGCGGTGACGCCGGCCGGGGTGGTGGACTCGTCGTCGCCGCTCGACTCCTGGGGGCCCTGGAAGATGAGCTGCATCGTGGCCGCGGTCGTCGCGACGTACCAGTCCAGCACCCGGGCGATCGCGGCCCGGCGGTCGGCGCCCGGCAGGTCGGCGGCGAGCTCGGCGGCGTGCAGGTGCACGAGGTCGTGCACCGGTGCGGCGAGGTGGTGGCTGGCCAGCTCGTCGAGGACGGCGGCGGCGGCGGCCCGGTCGACGTCGAGCGCGACGGCGACCACCGGGGCGACGGCGCACTCGACGGGCAGCAGGCCGAGCAGGCGGTGGGCGCGCCCGGCGTCCGGGTTCAGGGCTCGCACCGACCAGCCCAGCACCGCGCGGACGTCGACGAGCGGGTCGTCGGGGATCGCCAGCTGCGCCAGCCGGGTCCGCTCGTCCTGCAGCTGCGCCACGACGTCCGGCAGCGCGGCCAGCCGGGCACCCGGCACGTACGACGCGGCGATCCGCAGGGCCAGCGGCCACCCGCCGCACAGCCGCACCAGGTGCGCCGCCGCCTCTCGGTCCGCCGTCGCGTCGGCGCCGGCCCCGCCGTCGTCGTCGAGCAGGCGACCCAGCAGCGCGAGCCCCTCGTCCTCGGTGAAGGGCTCGAGGGCGAGCTCGCGGGCGCCGTCGTGCACGACCAGCCCGGGCAGCACCCGTCGGGTGGTGACGAGGGTGACGCTGCCGGGCGAGGAGGTGCGCAGCGCGCGCACGGAGTCGGCGTCCGGCACGTCGTCCAGCAGCAGCAGCACCCTGCGGTCGGCGAGCACCGAGCGCAGCAGCGCCGCCTGCTCGTCGACGTCGGAGGGCTGCTCGTCGAGGGCGACCCCGAGGCTGCCGAGCAGCCCGGGGAGCACGTCGTCGGCCTTCCGGGTGCGGGCGCTGTGGTCGAACGACCGGAACACGACGTGCAGCTGCCCGTCGGGGAACCGCTCGGCCATCCGGTGGCCCGCGCGCACGGCCAGCGCCGTCTTGCCCAACCCGCCGGACCCCCGGATCACCACCAGCGGGCTGTGCTCCTGCTGTGCGACCCCCAGCCACGAATCGATGCGTTCCAGCTCCTCCGCCCGGCCCACGAACACGTCGGCCGCCGCCGGCAGCTGTCGCGGCACCACCGCGGGGACCAGCGGCTCGAACGCGGCAGCCCGTCCGCCCGGCGCGCCCGCAGCCAGCCGGGTCGCCAGCCGGCGCAGTCCCGGGCCCAGGTCGACGCCGAGGTCGTCGTGCAGCGCGGTGCGGATGCGCTGCAGCTCGGCCAGCGCCTGGCTGCGGCGCCCGGCCGCTGCCAGCGCGGTGACCAGGAGCTCGCCGGCCCGTTCCTGCAGCGGGTCGGCGTG
>NZ_BAAHBM010000033.1:0-36546 GCF_054776675.1 Angustibacter aerolatus | reverse complement strand
GTGCTGGCCGGCAAGCCGGTGCCGCCGCCCCCCGCCCGGCGCGGGCAGCCGCACCGCGCGCTCGGGATCGACGACCGCGAGGACGTCGCGGCCGACGGCTGGCGGCCGCTCGAGCAGGCGCTGCTCGGCGACCGGTGGCGGCTGCGCGCCGCGGACGGCTTCACCGCCCGGGCCAACTCGGTGCTGGCGCTCGGCGACCTCGGCGGCGCACCCGACCCGACCGACCCGACCGGCGCGTTCGAGCTGGCGGAGGCCTGGTACCGCGAGCGCGGGCTGCCACCGCGGTTCGCGGTGTCGTGGCCGCTCGACGCCGAGGTCGACCCGTCACCGGACGGCGGGGCGCGCCGCACCCCTCTCGACCTGCTGCTGCGCGAGCGCGGTTACCGGCTCGACACGCCGACGCTCGTGCTGACCGCGGCGCTGCGCGAGGTGGCCGCCGCCACCGTGCCGCCCGGGTCGAGCGGGCTGCCCGCCGGCTGGTCGCTGGTCGGTCTCGACGCGCCGGACGACGCCTGGCTCGGCGTCTACCGCTACCGCGGCGAGCCGCTGCCGGGCGTCGCCGAGCGGCTGCTGCGCTCCGCGCCCGGCCAGGTGCTGGCCGCCGTCCGCGGCGAGACCGGTCGCACCGTCGCCGTCGCGCGCGGCGCCTCCTCGCGCGGGTGGACCGGCGTCACGGCGACCGAGGTCGTGCCCGAGCACCGCCGGCGCGGGCTGGCGGGGCGGCTGCTCGGCGCGATCGCCGAGTGGGGCCTGACGCGCGGCGACCGCAGCGGCTACCTGCAGGTCGCCGAGACGAACGCGCCGGCCCGGCGGCTGTACGACCGGGTGGGCTTCGTGCCGCACCACGGCTACCAGTACCGCGTGCTCGTCTGACGCGACGAAGGTGCTGTCACGCCAGGTGGGTGTAGCCGCCGCGGTGGTAGACCAGCGGCGGACCCGGCTCGTCCGGCAGCCCGACCGACACCACCTCGCCGACGACGATCGAGTGGTCGCCCGCCGCGTGCAGGGCGGTCGTGCGCACCTCCAGCGTCGCGACGCTGTCGGTCAGCAGGGCCACGCCCGTGACGGCGCCCCGGCGGTGCGGCACGCGGTCGAGCTGGCCGTGCAGCGGCCGCCCGCGGGTGGCGAGCCACTGCGACACCGGACGGCCCCCCTGCTCGAGCAGCGACACCCCCCACGCCTGGGCCTGCTCGACGGCGTCGTGGAACCGGGCCTCCTGCTCGACGCACACCAGCACGAGGGGCGGGTCGAGCGAGACGCTGGTGAAGGCGCTCGCGGTCATGGCGTGGTCGATGTCGCCGACCCGCGCGGTGACCACCGTGACGCCGGTGGGGAAGCGGCCGAGGGCCCGTCGGTAGCGGGCGGCCTCGACGCCGGTCGCGTCCCCGGTCACCGCTCGCTCACGGCTCGACCCTAGACGCCGGACGGCGCGGCCGCGCGAGCACCAGCACGGCCACCAGCGCGGTGAACCCGCCGAGCATCCACGCGGTGCCGCGGCCGTCCTGCACGATGAGCCGGTCGCCCTCGGACGTCGGCAGCGACGCGAGCACGACCACCGTCAGCCAGCCCGCCACCATGGCGGCGTCGCCGAGGAACGGCACCCCGATGCCGCGCAGCAGCCCCGCGGCGCAACCGGTCAGGGCCACCGAGACCGCGACGCCGACCGGCCAGCGCGTGCCGCCGGCGACGGCCACGAGCTGGTGCCCCACCGTGCCGAGCAGCGCGACCGAGGCCCCCAGCACCAGGCCCAGCACACCGGCCGCGAGCTGGTTGCCGGCGCTGCGGCGCTCGACGGGCTCGGGCACCCGGCGATTGTCGCAGCCGGGGCGGGTCAGTCGGCGGCGGGCCGGTCGGCGACCCGGTCTGCCGCCTCGGTCAGGTCGATGACCCGCACCGCGTCGGCCCGCGCGGCCCGGGCCGCCTCGAGCACGTCGGTGATGTCGTGCCCGATGAGCTCGTGCCGGTCGAGCAGCGCGTCGCGCAGCGCCTCGACGAGGTGCCGGTTCGCGCCCAGCAGCTCGCGGACGGCGTCGCGCTGGGCCTGCAGCAGGTCCTCGACCATCCGGCGTCCGGCCGAGTCGCCGAGCACCTTGCCGACGATCCCGGCGGCGTCGAACGCACCCTGCTCGACCGCCCCGAACGAGATGAGGGTGTCGACCATGCCGGCCACGCCCACCATGCTCGCCGCGACCTTCGTGGCGTACTGCAGGTCGCCGGCCGGGCCGGTCGACACGTCGCCGAAGAACAGCTCCTCGGCCACCTGCCCACCCATGGCGATCTGCATCAGCCCGAGCATCTCGGTGCGCGACTGGGTGAAGACCTCCTCGCCGTCGTCGTGGGCCAGCAGCCCGAGCGCGTCGCCGCGCTTGATGATCGTCAGCACCTCGAGGCGGCGCGTGGGTGCCACCAGCCAGGCGACGGTCGCGTGCCCGGCCTCGTGGGTGGCGATGAGCCGCTCCTCGTGGGCGGTGTAGGTGACCGGCTGGCCGATGCCGACCTGCGTCACCAGCCGCGCGTGCTCGACGTCGGCCCAGCTCATCGACCGGCGTCCGGCGTCGACCGCGCGCACCAGGGCCTCGTCGAGCAGTCCCTCGACCATCGCCGGGCTGTAGCCGGTGGTGATCGCGGCGAGCGCGTCGCGGCGCTCGTCGGCGTCGAGCTCGGGGTCGTGCGCCTTGCGCGCCAGGAAGTGGTCGACGAGCGCCCGGCGTCCGACCTTCGAGGGCAGGTCGAAGGTCAGCCGCTGGTCGAAGCGGCCGGGCCGCAGCAGCGCGGGGTCGAGCCGCGAGGCGGTGTTCGTCGAGGCGAGCAGCAGGATGTTGGGCACCTGGGCAGCGGGGCCGCGCAGCTGGCGGTGCGCCGGCAGCACGAGGTTGACGGCGTCGGCCAGCTTGCCGCGCAGCCGCTCCCCCGCCGTGGGCATCTCGAACGACTGCAGCTGCACCAGCAGCTCGTTGACCGTCATCTGGCCGTCGCCGCCGCCGGTGTACCCGCTGGTGACCGGGCCGGTCGGCGCGCCCTGCATGGGCAGGCCGACCAGCCCGCCGCAGCCGTGCAGCAGGTTGCCGACCGGCGCCACCGCGGTCGACGCCGCCGTCATCGCGGTGCCGGGCCGGGCCAGCGCGATCGCGTCGAACTCGTCGATGAACCCGATGGCGCCGCCGTGCTGGCGGGCGGCCTTGCGCAGGGCCTTGAAGAAGCTGCGCACCTTGCGCTGCGAGGCGCCCTGCAGGCCCGACTGGAACGACGTCGCGGTGGCCATCAGGAACGGCACCCCGGCCTCGCGGGCCAGCGCCTTCGCGGTGTGCGTCTTGCCGGTGCCGGGCGCGCCCTCGAACAGCACGCCGCGCCGCGAGCGGCCACCCATCTCGGTGGCGAACGTCTTGTGCGCCAGGAAGAGGTTCAGGGTGCGCACGACCTCGCGCTTCACGCCGTCGATGCCCACGACGTCGTCGAGCCGGACGTCGATCTGCTCGGGGCGGAACACCACGTGCGGCGAGCGGCCGTTGCCGAGCATGCTGCCCGCCATCACCAGCAGCAGCAGCACGAAGAAGACGGTCGGCGCCACCACCAGCGGGTCGACGTGCACGTCGGGCAGGCCCACCGGGTCACCCGCGAGCAGCTTCACCCAGAGCACGACGAGCACCGGGGCGAGCACCGCCGCGATGCGCCACAGCCGGCGCCGCCGGGTGCGCTCGCGGGCGGCCCCGACGTCGGCGCCCTGCAGCGGGCGGTCGGAGGCCGCGGCAGCGAGCACGTCCTGGCGGTCGGTCACGACGGGTACCTCCGGTGGGTGGCGGGTGGTGCTGGGCCCACCCTCCCCCACGCCGGGCGCCGGTGCGCCCGTTCTCACTCGGACGGCACGCGACCCGTCACAGCGCGTGGGGGCCGGTCACGGCGTGGTGGGCGGGTCCTCGTCGTCGTCGACCGCGAGCCCCGCGAACAGGTCGGACGCCGGGGCGTCGGGCACCGGCTCGCCGGCGCCGAGCACGTAGCCCTCGCGGGCCGTCAGCAGCCGGGCCTCGCCGTTCGAGAGCGCGTACCAGGGCGGCGCGACCCGCACCTGGGTGGCGTGCGCGGCGAGCGCGTCGCTCTTCGCCGTCAGGTGCGTCGGTGCGTCGACCACGACGGCGAACGCGTCGTCGTCGGCCACGGCGGGCGGCCAGCCGTCGGCGTCCGGGCCCGGCAGCAGGGGCTCGGGCAGCATCGCGGAGGCGGCCGCCTCGCGCACCTGCTCGCGCTCGTCGAGGGCGTCGCCGAGCGGCACCTGGACCCACAGCAGCCGCGGCACCCGCCACTCGGGCGCCGCCAGCTCGACCGCGCGCACCGTCACGCGGTGCGCCTGCACGTGGTCGGGGTGGCGGTAGCCGCCGTCGGGGTCGTACGTCACGACGACGTGCGGACGCCGCTCGCGCAGCACCGCCGCCAGCTCGCCGGCCGCGGTGTCGACGTCGGCCAGCGCGAAGGCGTCCTCGGGGGCGTCGGGCGCCGGGCCGGCGATGCCCGGCTCGACCCACGTCATGCCCGAGTCGCGGTACCGGCCGTCGGCCAGCAGCCGGTGGTCGTGCACGCCCAGCACCTGCATCGCCGCGGCGAGCTCGTCGGCACGGTGCGCCGACAGCGCCGCGTCGTCGCCCTCGAGCGCGGCCAGCGACTCGTCGCCGTCCGCCAGCACCTCGCCGCGGCCACCCAGCGTGCAGGTCACCAGGGTGACCTCGACCCCGTCGGCCGCCGCCGCCGCCATCGTGGCGCCGGTGGTGAGCGTCTCGTCGTCGGGGTGGGCGTGCACCAGCAGCAGGCGCCGGGTCACGCGGTCCTGACGTCCGCCGACTCGGCCTGCGTGGCGGTGCGCCCACCGCTCTCCGGGAAGTGGCACGCCACGGTGTGGCCCGGCTCGAGCTCGCGCAGCAGCGGCACCTCGGTGGCGCAGCGGTCCTGCGCCTTGTAGCAGCGGGTGCGGAACACGCAGCCCGACGGCGGGTCGCTGGGCGAGGGCAGGTCGCCCTGCAGCAGGATCCGCTCGCGGCGCTGGGCCGAGTCGGGGTCGGGCACCGGCACGGCCGACAGCAGCGCGGTCGTGTACGGGTGCAGCGGCTTCTCGTACAGGTCGTCGGCCGGCGCGAGCTCGACCAGGTGGCCGAGGTACATGACGGCGACCCGGTCGGAGATGTGCCGCACCACCGACAGGTCGTGCGCGATGACGATGTACGACAGGCCGAACTCGTCCTGGATGTCCTCGAGCAGGTTCACCACCTGCGCCTGGATCGACACGTCCAGCGCCGACACCGGCTCGTCGGCGATGATCACCTTCGGGCGCAGCACGACCGCGCGGGCGATGCCGATGCGCTGCCGCTGGCCGCCGCTGAACTCGTTGGGGTAGCGGTTGTAGTGCTCGGGGTTCAGCCCGACCCGCTCCATGATCTCCTGCACCGCGCGCTTCACGCCGCCCTTGGGCGTGATGCCCTGGATCTCGTACGGCGCGCCGACGATGGTGCCCACGGTGTGCCGCGGGTTCAGCGAGTTGTACGGGTCCTGGAAGATCATCTGCATCTGCCGGCGCAGCATGACCATGCCCTTGCGGTTCAGGGACGTGATGTCCTGACCCTCGAACTCGATCTTGCCGCCGGTGGGCTCGAGCAGCTTCAGCATCGTGCGGCCGGCGGTCGACTTGCCGCAGCCGCTCTCGCCCACCAGCCCGACCGTCTCCCGCTCGCCGACCCCGAGGGTGACGCCGTCCACGGCCTTGACGTCGCCGACGTGCCGGCGCAGCAGGCCCTGGTTGATCGGGAACCACTTCTGCAGGCCGGTGACCTGCAGGATCGCGTCGCTCACGCGCCCTCCCTGGCGGTGTCGAGGTCGAGCCGCTCGGCCGCGAGGCGCTCGCGGTCGGCCAGCTTCAGGTGGCACCGGGCCCGGTGGCCGGTGCGCACCTCGTCGAGCTCGGGGCGCACGTCGTCGCACTTGGTGCCCTCGACGTACTGGTGGTACTGGCAGCGGGGGCGGAACACGCACCCCTTCGGCAGGTTGATGAGGGACGGCGGGGAGCCCGGGATCGGCTTCAGCCGGTCGCCGCGCTCGTCCGACAGCCGCGGCAGCGAGCTGAGCAGCCCCCACGTGTACGGCATCTGCGGGTCGTGGAACAGCGGGCGCACGGGGGCGCGCTCGACCACGCGGCCGCCGTACATGACCGCGACGTCGTCGGCGGTCTCGGCGACGACGCCCAGGTCGTGCGTGATCAGGATGATCGCGGTGCCGAACTCGTTCTGGAGCTCCTTGAGCAGGTCGACGATCTGCGCCTGCACGGTGACGTCGAGGGCCGTGGTCGGCTCGTCGGCGATCAGCAGGTCGGGGTCGTTGATCAGCGCCATCGCGATCATCACGCGCTGCCGCATGCCACCCGAGAGCTGGTGCGGGAACTCGTCGGCGCGGCGCACCGGGTTCGGGATGCCGACCTTCGTCAGCATCTCGATCGCCCGCTTCTTGGCGTCCGAGCGGTTCAGGTCCTGGTGCACCTGCGCGGCCTCGACCAGCTGCTTGCCCACCGTGTAGAAGGGGTGCAGCGAGCTGAGCGGGTCCTGGAAGATCATCGCCATCCGCTTGCCGCGCAGCTCGCGCAACCGGCCGGGCGTCGCCTGGGCGATCTCCTCGCCGTCGAGCCGGATCGACCCGGTGATCTTCGTGCGGCGGCGGTTGTGCAGGCCCATGATCGCGGCGCTGGTCACCGACTTGCCCGAGCCGGACTCGCCGACGATCGCCAGCGTGCGGCCCTTGTCGACGTCGAGCGAGACGCCGTCGCACGCCCGGACGACGCCGTCCTCGGTCGTGAACTGGACCTGGAGGTCCTCGACCTCGAGGAACGAACTCATGCCAGCCTCACTCGGGGGTCGATGACGGCGTACAGGAGGTCGACGACGAGGTTGGCGAAGATGATGAACGTCGCGGCCACCAGCACGGTGCCGGTGATCAGGGGCAGGTCGCTCTGCAGCACCGAGCTCAGCGACAGCGCGCCGAGGCCCGGCAGGCCGAACACCTGCTCGGTGATGATGACGCCACCCAGCAGGGTGGCCAGGTCGAGGCCGGCGGCGGTGACGATCGGGGTCAGGCCGGCGCGCAGGCCGTGCTTGCCGATGACCGTGCGCTCGCTCAGGCCCTTGGCGCGGGCGGTGCGGATGTAGTCCTCGCCCAGCGTCTCGAGCATCTGGTTGCGGGTGAGCCGGGCGTAGAACGCGGCGTAGATGACCGCCAGCGTGATCCACGGCAGGATCATCGACCGCAGCCAGGCCGCCGGGTCGTCGGCGAACGGCGTGTACGACGGGTAGTCCATGATCTTGAACTTGAAGACCACGAAGAACAGCAGCACCAGGCCGATGAAGAACGTCGGGAACGAGTAGCCGACGAGCGCCAGGCCCATCGACAACCGGTCCGGCCAGCGTCCGCGTTTGAGCGCCGCGAGCACGCCGATGCCGGTGCCGAGCAGCAGCCAGAGCACGCAGGCCCCGATCGCCTCGGCGAAGGTGACCGGCAGGCGGTCCTTGATCAGGTCGGTGACGTCCGAGCTGCGGCTGAAGGAGTAGCCCAGGCAGGGCGCGTCGCAGTGGAACGTCGCGGTGCCGCTGCCGTAGTCGCGGCCGACGAAGATGCCCTCGACGAACTTCGCGTACTGCACGTGCAGCGGCTTGTCGTAGCCGAGGCGGATCCGGTTCTGCGCGATGACCTGCGGGCTGCAGGACTTGCCGCAGGTGAGGGCGGCCGGGTCGGCGGGCAGCGCCTGGAAGAGCAGGAAGGTGACGATGCTCAGCGCGACGAGCATGAGCAGCATCGCGATGACGCGCCGGACGATGTAGGTCCCCACGGAACGGCCTCCGGGTCTGGGCTGGGATCGGCACGGGTCCAGCGGACCCAGCCGAGGGCCCGGGGGCGGGTGGTTCGCACCCGCCCCCGGGCCGTCAGTCGGTGGTGCTCAGCCTGCTGGGCAGACTACTTCTTGACGTACATGTCGGCGTAGCTCCAGGAGCCGTACGGCGCCCACAGGTACACCTTGCCGTCGGGACCGCTCGCGCTGCCGACCTTCGAGCCGGCGAGACGCTGCTCGCGACCGAAGCGGGTCGGGAGGACCCAGGCCTGCTGCACGGCCTCCTTGTCGAGGGCCTTCCACATCTCGCCCTGCTTGGCGCGGTCGGTCTCGGCCTTGGCGGTCGCGACCTTGGCGTTGAAGTCGGCGTCGTCCGACTGCGAGAGGTTGAAGCCGCCACCGGGGGTGAACAGCTCGGGGATGACCGTCGAGGCGTTCAGCCAGTCCGGACCCCAGCCCGCCGAGGCGAGCTCGTTCTCCTTCTGCTTGTTCTGCACGATGGAGTAGTACTCGCCCTGGGGCAGCGGGTTCAGCTTCAGCTTGATGCCGGCCTTGCCCAGCGACTCCTGCAGGCTCGCCGCCACCTTGTCGGTGTCGGGGTCCTTGGCGTAGTCGTAGGTGATCTCCTTCATGGGCTCACCCGACTCCTGGATGAGCTTCTTGGCGAGCTCCACGTTGCCGGTGTCCGGCACCTTGTCGCCGAGCAGGCCGGTCCACAGACCGGTCGGCGCGTAGTCGGCCGGCAGGTTGGGCTTGATGACGCCGTCGGCCAGGTCACCGGCGTACGAGCCGCCGACGATCGTGCGCAGCGCGGCGCGGTCGGTCGCGGCCAGGATGGCCTGCCGCTGCTTGAGGTTCGGGACCTTCTTCGTGTTGATCGCGATGTAGCGCACGTAGGGGTCGAACTCGTTGATGCGGCGGTTCGCGAAGCGCTCGTCGTTGAAGACGGGCGTCAGCGAGGCGACCTGCAGCGGGTCGCGCGAGACGGCGCCCTGGTCCTCGCCGGCGTCGGCCTGCAGGCGCTGGTCGATGACGCTGGCCTCGACCGAGAACTTCATGACGACCTTGTCGGGGAACGCCGGCCGGTAGGGGTCGGTGTCCGCGGACCAGTTCGGGTTGCGGTCGAGCACCATCTGCTGACCCGGGGTGTACTCGCTGATCTTGTACGGGCCGTTCGAGACGGGCTTGAGGTCGTACTTCTCACCGGTGTCCTTGGCCTTCGGCACGGGGGCGAAGGACGACAGGGTCACGGTGTAGTTGAAGTCACCGACGGCCTGGTTCAGGTGGAAGGTGATCGTCTTGGCGTCGGAGGAGCACTCGACGGCCTTGTCGAACGACGCGGTGTCGTTCTTCGACGTCACGTACGGGCCCTTGTAGGTCGAGGTGCCGTCGGACGCCTTGGGGATGTCGAGCAGGCTGATCGCGTACGTCGGGCCGTCGGTGATGACGTCCTGGGCGAAGGTGCGCGAGATGCCGTACTTGATGTCGGCGCAGGTGACGTCCGAGCCGTCCTCCCACTTGACGCCGTCCCGCAGCGTGAAGGCCCAGGTCTTGCCGCCCTCGCTCGGCTTGCCGGTGTCGGTGGCGAGGTCGCCGACGAGCTTGCCGGCCTCGGTCCCGTCGTTGCTCAGCTTGTACGCGGTGAGGGTGCGCTCGAGGTAGGCGCTCGAGAACGCGAGGTCCTCACCGGTGTAGTTGCGCTGCGGGTCGATGTGGTTGATCTTCTCGGCGTTCGTGAGGAAGGTCAGCGTGCCGCCCTTCTCCCCCTTCGCCGAGCCGCCGCTGCTCGCGCCGCCGCCGCTGCTGTCGTCGCCGCCGCCGCACGCCGCGAGGGCGAGCGCTGCGACGCCGGCGAGGGCCACGAAGCGAAGACCGGTCCTGGCCTTGCTCATGTCGTCTCCTCCTGGTCGAGGGCCGGGCGCCTGTGGGCCCGGTCCGTCCGACCCCCGGCAGAGCGGGGGTCGCTCCCGGCGTCCGGCCGGGGAGTCTGTGTGTGGTGGTGCGTGCGGGGCCGCTGGGCCCCGCCGGTCAGGCGCGCCCCGCCCGCGGGTCCAGCGCGTCGCGGACGGAGTCGCCCAGCAGGTTGAACGAGAGGACGACGATGAAGAGCGCGGTACCCGGGATGAACAGGTACAGCGGGTCGACGTTCCGCGTGGTCACCGAGTCGGCGAGCATCTTGCCCCAGGTCGCCGTGGGCTCCCCCACGCCGACGCCGAGGAACGACAGCGCCGCCTCGGCGGAGATGTAGCTCGGCAGCAGCAGCGAGGAGTAGACGAGGATCGGCACCCAGAGGTTGGGCAGGATCTCCTTGGTCAGGATGCGCGGTGTGCCGGCGCCCATCGACACCGCGGCCTCGACGAACTCGCGCTCGCGCAGGCTGAGCACCTGGCCGCGCACGATGCGGGCCAGGTAGGGCCAGCCGAAGACGCCGAACACGATGATCAGGAAGCTGATGCGGGCCGAGTTGCCCTGGATGCCCAGCCGGTCGTCGAAGACCTGCACGACCACCGGGCTCAGCGCCACCAGCAGGATGAGCTGCGGGAAGCTGAGGATGAGGTCCATCAGGTAGCCGAGGCCGGCGTCGAGGCGGCCGCGGCCGTAGCCGGCGAGGATGCCGAAGAAGACCCCGAGGATCGTCGTCAGCACCGTGCCGAGCAGCGCGACCATGAGCGAGATCCGGGCGCCGTAGAGCAGGCGGGCCAGCGTGTCGCGGCCGGTACCCGGCTCGATGCCCAGCGGGTGGTCGCCGGTGATGCCGCTGTGCAGCGGGCCGAACTTCGGCAGCGCGCCGTCGCCGATCAGGTTCGTGTTGGTGTCGTTCGGCGTCACGCCCACGAGGTGGGTGATCAGCGGCGCGCACACCGCGATGACCACGACGAGCACCACCACGATCGCGCTGATCGTGCCCACGCGGTCGCGCCGCAGCCGCGAGAACGCGATCTGCGCCGGCGAGCGGCCTGCGACCGCGGTGACGCCAGTGACTCCTTCGGCGGCATGGCTCTCCTGCTCAGCACCTGCCGCTGCGATCGTCATATCGCCGGAAGACCTTTCGTGGGAGCACTTCGAACCGTTGGCGACTCTATGCCAGCGGTGGCAGCGTGCGGCAACACCCGTGCCCGCCCGTTGCCCAATCGTGACCGCCGCGAGACCTTCCCGGTTCGTCCGCAGTCGCCCCCTCTGTGACGCCCCCGATCAGGCGCGGCGAGCGCGACCGCGCTGCTTCTCCCGCTCGTGCGAGTCGAGCTGCACCATGCGGATGCGGATGGCGTCCGGGGTGACCTCGACGCACTCGTCGTCGCGGCAGAACTCCAGCGACTGCTCCAGCGACAGCCTGCGGGCCGGCACCAGCCGCTCCAGCTCGTCCGCGTTGGAGCGGACGTTGGTCATCTTCTTCTCCTTGGTGATGTTGACGTCCATGTCGTCGGCGCGGGAGTTCTCGCCGATCACCATGCCCTCGTACACCTCGGTGCCGGGGTCGACGAACATCGTGCCGCGCTCCTGCAGGTTCGCCATCGCGTACGACGTGGCGACGCCGGTGCGGTCGGAGACCATGGAGCCGCTCGGCCGGGTGCGCAGGTCGCCGAACCAGGGCTCGTACTTCTCGAACACCTGGTGGGCGATGCCGGTGCCGCGCGTCTCGGTGAGGAACTCGGTGCGGAACCCGATGAGGCCGCGCGAGGGCACCAGGAACTCCATGCGGATCCAGCCGGTGCCGTGGTTGGTCATCTGCTCCATGCGGCCCTTGCGGACGGCGAGCAGCTGGGTGATCGCGCCGAGGTACTCCTCCGGCGAGTCGACGACGAGCCGCTCGACGGGCTCGTGCACCTTGCCGTCGATCTCGCGGGTCAGCACCTGCGGCTTGCCGACGGTCAGCTCGAAGCCCTCGCGGCGCATCTGCTCGACGAGGATGGCCAGGGCCAGCTCGCCGCGGCCCTGCACCTCCCAGGCGTCGGGCCGCTCGGTGGGCAGCACCCGCATCGACACGTTGCCGATGAGCTCGCGGTCGAGGCGGTCCTTCACCAGGCGGGCGGTGACCTTCGTGTTCTTCGTCGGGCCGCGGCCGGCCAGCGGCGAGGTGTTCGTGCCGATCGTCATCGAGATCGCCGGCTCGTCGACCGTGATGAGCGGCAGCGGGATCGGGTTCTCTGGGTCGGCCAGCGTCTCGCCGATGGTGATCTCGGGGATGCCGGCGACGGCGATGATGTCGCCCGGCCCGGCCTGCTCGGCGGGCACCCGCTCGAGCGCCTCGGTGATGAGCAGCTCGGTGATCTTCACCCGCTGCTGGGTGCCGTCGTGCCGGCACCAGGTGACCTGCTGGCCCTTGCGGATGGTGCCCTCGTGGATCCGGCACAGCGCGATGCGGCCGAGGAACGGCGACGCGTCGAGGTTCGTGACGTGCGCCTGCAGCGGCGCCTCGTCGTGGTAGACCGGCGCGGGCACGGTCTCGAGGATCGTGCGGAACAGCGGCTCGAGGTCGTCGCTGTCGGGCATGCCGCCGTCGGCCGGCCGGTTCAGCGACGCGCGCCCGGCGCGGGCCGAGGCGTACACGATCGGGAACTCGATCTGGTCCTCGGCGGCGTCGAGGTCGAGGAACAGCTCGTACGTCTCGTCGACGACCTCGCCGATGCGGGCGTCGGGCCGGTCGACCTTGTTCACCACGAGGATGACGGGCAGCCGGGCCTCGAGCGCCTTGCGCAGCACGAAGCGGGTCTGCGGCAGCGGCCCCTCGGAGGCGTCGATGAGCAGCGCCACGGCGTCGACCATCGACAGCCCGCGCTCGACCTCGCCACCGAAGTCGGCGTGGCCGGGGGTGTCGATGATGTTGATGGTCACGCCGCCCTCGGGCGCCGCCGGCCCGCGGTACCGCACCCCCGTGTTCTTCGCGAGGATCGTGATGCCCTTCTCGCGCTCGAGGTCGCCGGAGTCCATGGCCCGCTCGTCGACGTGCTGGTGCGCGCCGAACGCGCCGGACTGCCAGAGCATGGCGTCGACCAGCGTGGTCTTGCCGTGGTCGACGTGGGCGACGATCGCGATGTTGCGGATGTCGTCGCGGGTGCGCTGGGGCATGGAGGAGCCGTTCGTCAGAAGTCAGGGAGCGACCCGAGTCTAGTTGCTCAGCCGGCCGGCTCGACCCAGCCGTCGAACTGGGCCGCGAGGTCCTCCAGGCCGGCCCGGTCGACGAGCGGCTCGTCGGACGCCGGCACGGCCACGACCGCGAGCCACTGGGCGTCCTCGGCGTCGTCGTCGCCGGCGAGCGCGTCGCGGTGCACGTCGACGGCGAGCCCGCGCCCGCGCAGGCCGTCGGCGAGCCGCTCGGCGGCGTCGCGCTCGGGCAGCACGAGCACGACGTGCTCCACCACCGGTTCAGTAGGCTCGGGTCCCATGAGCGCCTCCTTCCTCGACCTGCTGCGTCAGCAGATCCGCAACGAGTTCACGGCCTCGCAGCAGTACGTGGCGGTCGCGGTCTGGTTCGACGACTTCGACATGCCCCGGATGGCCGCGCACTTCTACGCGCAGTCCGTCGAGGAGCGCAACCACGCGATGATGATGGTGCAGTACCTGCTCGACTGCGACGAGAAGGTGCAGGTGCCCGGCGTCGACGACGTCCGCACCGACTTCCGCGACGCCGTCGAGCCGATCCAGCTCGCGCTCGAGCAGGAGAAGGTCGTGACCGACCAGATCGAGCGGCTGGCCAAGACGGCTCGCGACCAGGGCGACTACCGCGGCGAGCAGTTCATGCAGTGGTTCCTGAAGGAGCAGGTCGAGGAGGTCGCCTCCATGACCACGCTGCTCACGATCGCCCGGCGCGCCGGCGACAACATGTTCCACCTCGAGGACTTCGTGGCGCGCGAGATGGCCGCCGAGGCCGGCGACGCCACCGCCCCGGCGGCCGCGGGCGGCGCGCTCTGAGCCGGCTGCTCGACGCCGAGGAGACCACCCGCCAGCTGCGCGACCTGGCGGGCTGGTCGCTCGACGGCGCCGCCCTGGTGGCCCGCTACGAGCTGCCCGACTGGACGGCGGCGATGCGGTTCGTGCAGGAGCTGGGCCTCGAGGCCGAGCAGATGGACCACCATCCCGACCTCGACGTGCGCTGGCGCTCGGTGCTGGTGCGCTGCTCGACGCACTCGGCCGGCGGCGTGACGCAGCTGGACGTCGAGCTGGCGCACCGGGCGCAGGACTGGGCGGCCCGGCTCGGCGGCGGCCCGGCAGCGGCGTGAGCGCCACCCCCGACGTCCACCCGCACGAGGGCGAGCAGCACGGCGCGTCGGTCGGTGCGCGGCTGAACCGGCTGCGGGCCGGCGTGCTGGGTGCGAACGACGGCATCGTCTCGACGGCCGGCATCGTGGTCGGCGTGGCCGGTGCCACGGCGAGCCGGGGCGCGGTGCTCACCGCGGGCGTCGCGGGTCTGGTCGCGGGCGCGCTGTCGATGGCGGCCGGCGAGTACGTCTCGGTCGGCTCGCAGCGCGACACCCAGCAGGCGCTGCTGGCGAAGGAGGCGCGCGAGCTGCGCGAGATGCCGGACGCCGAGCTGGCCGAGCTCGCCGGTCTGTACGAGGCGAAGGGCCTGACGCCCGAGCTGGCGCACGAGGTCGCCGAGCAGCTGACCGCCCACGACGCGCTCGCCGCGCACGTCGACGCCGAGCTCGGCATCGACCCCGACGACCTCACCGACCCGTGGCAGGCGGCCGGCGCGTCGGCCGCGTCGTTCGTGGTGGGCGCGCTGCTGCCGCTGCTCGCGATCACCCTGGCGCCGCACGCGCTGCGGGTCCCGGTGACCTTCGTCGCCGTGCTGCTCGCGCTCGTGGTGACGGGTGTGGCGAGCGCCCGGCTGGGCGGCGCCGGTGTGTCGAAGGCGGTGCGCCGCACCGTGGTCGGCGGCGCGCTCGCCATGGCGGTGACCTACGCGGTGGGCCGCGCGGTGGGCGGCTGGTAGCCGGCCGGGCGCTGCATCACCACGACGTCGATGCCGTGCTCGTCGTGGCCCTCGCGGACGCGCTGGTAGCCGCGCCGCTCGTACCAGGCCAGGTTGCTCGCCGAGACGGCACCGGTGAAGAGCTCGAAGCGCTCGACGTCGACGGCGTCGTGGGCGGCCTCGAGCAGCCGGCTGCCGACGCCGCGGCCCTGCTGGTCGGGCGCGACGGCGATCCGCCCGACGTGGCCGGTGCCGTTCTCGACCCGCACGCGCACCGAGCCGACGACCCGCTCGCCACCGCCCGGCCGCTCGTCGAGCGCGGCGAGCACCACGACGTCCGGCGACGCGACCGCGGCCCGCACGGAGTCGAGGGGCTCGGTCAGCGGCGGCAGCACGGGGGTGCCCTGCAGCAGCGCCTCGCCGACGAACGCCGCGCGCTGCACGGTGAGCAGCTCGCCGCAGTCGGCGTCGGTGGCGGTCCGGATGCGCAGCACGGCCCCGACCCTAGGGCGGGTCGGGGCCGTGCGGCGGGTCGGGTCAGCTCTGGCGGTGCCGGCGCTCGATGCGCACGCTGAGCGACCCCTCGTCGTCGTCCGGGTGGGTGTCCCAGACCGCCAGCGACGCCTTGCCGTCGTGGTCGGGCCGGTACACGTAGGTGTAGACGTGGTCGGCGCTGCAGCCGGTCGACTGCAGGTCGGTGCCGTCGAGGTAGACGTCGTAGGCGTCCATGCTCGGGCGGAGCGGCTCGGAGGTGCGGGCCCGCTGCCAGCTGCCCGTGGCGGTCAGCGTGCACTCGCCGTCGCTCAGCACGCCGTCACCGGCGGTGAAGGTGCCCGACACGGTGACCCGGTAGCTGCGGCCGGCCTGCAGGACGCCGGTCGTCGTGGTGGCCGCCGTCGGCGACAGCTCGACGGTCTCGTCCTCCAGCGGGTCGCCGGCGGTGTCGACCGCCGCGGCCTGCGGCTCGGCCGGCATCGCCGGGAGCGCCGCGCGGTACGGCCACGGGTTCGCGCCGGCGCGCAGCACCCGCACGCTGAGCGAGCCGGTGTTGTCGGTGCGCACGGTGTCGTCGAGCTTCACCGTGACCGGGCCGGTCTTCGTGGGCGTGTAGTCCCACACGTAGGTGTGCGACTCGCGGTCGCAGTCGCCGCCGGTCAGCGACCACCAGCGGCTGACGCCGCCGACGAGCACCTTCAGCCGGGTGGCCGAGGTCGTGTTCTCGGCCGTGCGCGACCACTGCGCGTCGTCCGACCGGTGCCACGAGCAGGCGGCGTCGGCGACGCGGGTGCCGGGACCGAACCCGTAGGTGCCGGACGCGACGAGGCGGTACGTGGTGCCCTTGCGCAGCGAGAACGTGGTCGTCGTGCCGGTGGAGGTGCCCTTCAGCCCGAGCGTCACGACGGGCCGCTTCGCCTGGTCGAGCACCGGCGGCGTCGTCGGCTTCGGGGCGGGCTTCGTCGGCTTCGGCGCGGGCTTGGTCGGCTTGGTGGGCTTGGTGGTGGGCGGGGTGGCGGCGCCGCTGACCGTGCCGTCCCAGAACGACGTCGTGCCCTTGGCGCCGGCCCAGCTCAGCGAGATGTGCACGTGGTTGCGGTGGCGCAGGGTGTCGCCGCAGGCCGACAGCTTCTTCTTCTTCGGGCAGCCGGCGTTGCGGTAGGGGACGCCCTGATAGCCGCGCGAGGCGCTGTAGATCGTGTCGTCCCAGATCAGGTACATGATCCCCATGCGGCGAGCGATCGCGTCCTTCGAGCCGTACTTGTCGGTGGCGAACGCCAGCTTCATGAACGCCTTGACCTGCGCGCGGTTCTTCGCGCTGTGCACGCTGACCCGCCAGTCGAAGGCGCGACCCTCCTTGTGCTCGCTCTTGCCGCCGGTGGCGCAGCCGCGCACGATGCCGCTGCTGCCGGTGCCCGCGTACCGGGTCATCAGCCACTTCTGCAGGGCGAGGGTGCCCTTCTTCGCGGTGGGCGAGCAGACGGTCTGCCCGACGTACTGCGGCGCCGCCTCGATCTTCTTGCTGAACACGGGCACCTTGCCCGGCTTGGCGCCGGCCGCCATGGCGCTGGCGGGGACGAGGACGGTCAGGAACGCCGCGATGGCGGCGAGGAGCTTGGTCGTGGTCGCGTGTCGTCGGTTGCGGTTCGAGCTCATGGGTGTCGTCGGTCTCCGGTCGCGGTCGGGTGGTGTCGCTCCCGAGCCCCGGCACCGGCAGTGACCACCCCCTCTCGGCCAGTTGATCTTGCTCCCTGAGTCGCCGGACGCCGAGCGCGCCGGCCGCCTCGCCCGCTCGGGCATGGGGCCGTGGCCACGGGGTAGGTGCCTCCCGTGTCGCGCACCACGTCCCCCACCGCTCCCACGCGCCCCGATCGCCTCGACGCCGAGGTGGTGATCCCCGTGCGCTGGGACCGGCTGCCCGCGGCCGAGCACGCCGCCGAGGTCGAGGCGATGGCCGGCTACCTGCGCGGGCTGTCCGGCCTCGCCGACGTGACGGTGGTCGACGGCTCGTGCCCCGACCGCTTCGCCGAGCACGCCCGCGCCTGGGCGCCGTCCGCGCGGCACGTGGCCCCGACCGGCGGCACGGCGGTGGGCGTCAACGGCAAGGTCGTCGGCGCGATGACCGGCGTGCTGCTGGCCCGGCACGAGCGGGTGGTGCTCGCCGACGACGACGTGCGCTACGACCGCGACACGCTGACGCAGGTGGTGCGGCTGCTCGACGACGCCGACCTGGTGCGCCCGCAGAACGTGTTCTCGCAGTGGCCCTGGCACGCGCGCTGGGACGGCGCCCGCCAGCTCGTCGGCCGCGGTCTGGGCGGTGACTGGCCGGGCACCTTCGGCGTCCGGCGCAGCACGCTGCGGCGCACCGGCGGGTGGGACGCGCGGGTGCTCTTCGAGAACCTCGAGCTGCTGCGCACCGTGCGCGCGGCCGGTGGCCGGGTCGTCGACGCGCCCGACGTGCTGGTGCCCCGGGTGCCGCCGAGCGCCGCGCACTTCTGGTCGCAGCGGGTGCGGCAGGCCTACGACGACCTCGCCCAGCCCTGGCGGCTGGTACCGGCCCTCGCCACCGTGCCCGTCTGCCTGGTCGCCGCCGTCACCCGGCCGCAGTGGCTGCTCGGGCTGGCCCTGGTGCCGGTGGCCCTGTCGCTGGCCGGCTGGCTGCGGGCCGGCGCCTGGCGCGGGGTGCCTGCCACCGTGCCGCTCTGGGCACCGGCCTGGGGCCTCGAGCGCGCCGTCTGCTCCTGGCTGGCGCTCGCCGCCCGGCTGCGCGGCGGCGTCGTGTACGCCGGCACCCGGATGCCGGTGGCCGCGCACTCCCGCCGCTGGCTCGCCCGCCGCCACGGCGCCACCCGGTCGACGTCGCGGGTCGGCGCCCGGTCTGGATAGCCCCGGCCCCGTATCCTCGCGCCGACGCGTGGCACCACGACCGGGAGGAGCGCCGTGAGCCTGCCCGGAGGGGCGCGCGAGCCGGTCGACCCCGACGCCGGCCGAGCGCTGCGAGCACCGGTTCCGCTGGTGCGGGGGCAGCTCGACGTGCTGGCGGTGATCGCAGCCGGCGGCGGCCTCGGGGCGCTGGCGCGGTGGGGGCTGGCGCTCGCGGTGCCGCACCGCACCGGCGCGTTCCCGGTGAGCACGCTGGTGACGAACCTGGTCGGGTCGCTGCTGCTCGGGGCGCTGATGGTGGTGGTCACCGACGTCCGGCCGGGCTCGCGGTACCTGCGCCCGTTCGCCGGGGTCGGGGTGCTCGGCGGGTTCACGACGTTCTCGACGGCGACGGGCGACGTGCACGCGATGGCGGACGCCGGCCGGCTGCCGCTCGCCGCGCTGTACCTGCTGCTCAGCGTGGTCGGGGGCCTGCTGGCGGTGGCGGTGGGGCTGGCCGCGGCGCGCCGGCTGGTGCGGCGTCGTCCGGCGGGGGCGCGCTCGTGACGGGGCTGCTCGTCGTCGTCGGCGCGGTCGTCGGCGCGCCCACCCGCTACCTGGTCGACCGGCTGGTGTCGGCGCGGCACGGGTCGCGGGTGCCGTGGGGCACGATCACCGTCAACGCCGCCGGCTCGCTGGTGCTGGGGCTGCTCACCGGCCTGCTCGGCGCCGGGCGCGGCGGGGCGGCCGTGAGCGCCCTGGTCGGCACCGGGTTCTGCGGCGCCCTCACCACGTTCTCGACGTTCTCGTTCGAGACCGTGCGGCTGCTTGAGGAGCGGCGGCTGCCGGCTGCGGTGGTCAACGTGGTCGTCAGCCTGCTGGCCGGGCTGCTCGCGTTCGTCGGCGGCGACGCCGCGGGCGCGGCGCTGGGTGGTGGCTAGGTGCGGGCCGGCGGGGTCGACTTCCACGTCGTGCAGCACGGCAGCGGACGGCCGGTGCTGGTGCTGCACGGCGCCGGGGTCGACCACCGCGAGGCCGAGGCGTGCTTCGAGCCGGCGCTGGACGGCGCGGGACTGCGCCGGCTCTACCCCGACCTCCCCGGGCACGGCCGCACCGCCGCACCGCCGTCGCTGCGGGGTGCCGACGACGTCGTCGACGCGCTGCTCGAGCTCGCGCAGCTCGCCGGCGACGGTGAGCCGGTGCTGCTGGTCGGCCACTCCGCCGGCGGGTACCTCGCGCTCGCCGTGGCGCAGCGGCGCCCCTCGCTCGTCGCCGGCCTCGCCCTCGTCTGCCCGCTGCTGGCCGGCACCCACGACGTCCCGGCGCACCGGGTGGTCGTGGGCGACGGCCGGCTCGGTGACGAGGGCTACCGCGGCTACCTCGTGATCCAGACGCCGTCGACCCTCGAGCGGTACGAGCGCTACGTCGCGCCGGCGGCCGCGATCGTCGACGAGGAGGCGGCGGCCCGGATCGGCGCGCGCTGGGCGGTGCGCGACGACGGGCCCCCGTACGCCGGGCCGGTGCTCGTGGTGGCCGGCCGGCTCGACGCGACGGTCGGGTGGGCGGCGGCCGCCGAGCCGGCGGGCCGGCACCCGCACGCGGCGCTGGCGGTGCTGGACGACGCGGGGCACGCCCTGCCGCACGAGCAGCCCGAGGTGCTGCGCGCGCTGCTGCAGGAGTGGCTGCGCCGCGTGGCGAGCGGCGGCTGACGCGGTGCGAGCGGGACGAACCGGCGCACCGTCTCTGGAGCGAGGCGACACGCAGCGCCGCGACGACGGCTGCACCAGCCCCGGGCCGCGGACGAGGGCTCGCGCGCAGCGACCCTCCCTCGGCAGACTGAGCCACTTGCGACGTCCGGGAGGTGGCGGGTGGTGCTCGACCTGAAGCGGCTGCCCGCCTACACCGCCCGGCGCGGCCGGTTCGACGTCGTGCAGGTGCCGCCGCTGCAGCACCTGGCCGTCGACGGCCGCGGCGACCCGAACACGTCCCGCGAGTACGCCGACGCCGTCACCTCGCTCTACCCGCTCGCCTACCGCCTCAAGGCGATCGGCCGGCAGCAGCCCGAGCGCGCCCACGTGGTGATGCCGCTCGAGGCGCTGTGGTGGTCCGACGACCTCGCTGCGTTCACCAGCGCACGCGACAAGGGCGCCTGGAGCTGGCGACTGCTGATCGCCGTGCCCGACTGGGTGACCGGCGAGCACGTCGAGGCGGCGCGGGACGCGGCGCGGCGATCGGCCCCACCCGCCCTCGACCGCGTGCGCCTCGAGCCGTTCGACGAGGGGCTCGTCGTGCAGACCCTGCACGTCGGCCCGTACGACGAGGAGGGCCCGGTCATCGAGGCGCTGCACGCGTTCGCCGCCGCGCAGGGGCTGCGCCTGACCGGCCACCACCACGAGGTCTACCTCGGCGACCCGCGGCGCAGCACGCCCGACCGGCTGCGCACGATCCTGCGGCAGCCCGTCGAGCCGGCCGCATGACGGCCGACCCCACGACGGCGAGGGTGCCGGTGGGCGCCGTCGTGCTGGGCGTCCGCACCTGGCGCCCCGACGTCGTCCACCACCCGCCGCTCGTGCTGCTGCCCGGCACCGGTGACACCGCCGAGGCCTGGGACGTCGTGGCGCCGGCGCTCGCGTCGGCGCGGCTCGTGCACGCGGTCGACCTGCGCGGGCACGGAGCCAGCGACCGGCCCGGCCGGTACTCGATCGCGCTGATGGCGGGCGACGTGGCCGCGCTGCTGCCGCGGCTCCCCGACGGCCAGGTCGACCTCGTCGGGCACTCCCTCGGCGGGCTCGTCGCGCTCGACGTCGCCGCCGCCCACCCCGGCCTGGTGCGCCGGCTGGTGCTGGAGGACGTCGGCCTGCTGCGCCCCCGGGCGCCTGCACCGCCGGCCCGCCCGCCGGGCGACCTGGCGTTCGACTGGCGGGTCGTCGAGCAGGTGCGGCCCGAGATCGACGACCCGGACCCCCGATGGCGTGCGGTCGTCGCCGGCGTCCGGGCGCCCGCGCTGGTGATCGGCGGCGGCCCCACCAGCCACGTGCCGCAGGAGCAGGTGGCCGACCTGGCGCGCGCGCTGCCCGACGGCCACCTCATGACGATCGAGGCCGGGCACCTGGTGCACGACGTGGAGCCGGAGCGCTTCGTCGAGGTGGTCGAGACCTTCCTCACCTCGGGTTGACGGTCGGTCGGGGCATGCGGTGGCCGGGGTCGGTGTTGCCGCCGACGATCCCGAACCCGAGCTCCAAGGAGAACCACCGAGCATGCGCGTCACCGCCTACGCCGCCCCCGCAGCCGGGGAGCCCCTGGCCCCCACGACCATCGAGCGCCGCGAGGTCGGCCCGAACGACGTGCTCATCGCGATCGAGTACGCCGGCATCTGCCACTCCGACATCCACACCGTGAACGGCGACTGGGGCCCGCAGCCCTTCCCGGTCGTGCCCGGCCACGAGATCGTCGGCACGGTCGCCGAGGTCGGCGCCGACGTCACGAAGCACCAGGTGGGCCAGCGCGTCGGCGTCGGCTGCATGGTCAACTCGTGCGGCGAGTGCGCCAGCTGCCTGGCCGGCGACGAGCAGTACTGCCTGCAGGGCAACGTCGGCACGTACGCCTCGACCGACCGCGACGGCACCACGACGCAGGGCGGCTACTCGACCCACGTGGTCGTCGACGCCGACTTCGTGCTCACCGTGCCCGAGGGCATCGACCCCGCCGCCGCGGCCCCGCTGCTGTGCGCCGGCATCACCACCTACTCGCCGCTGCGCCACTGGGGCGCCGGCCCCGGCAAGCAGGTCGCGGTCGTCGGCCTCGGCGGGCTCGGCCACATGGGCGTCAAGCTCGCGCACGCGATGGGCGCCGAGGTCACCGTGCTCTCGCAGTCGCTGAAGAAGCAGGAGGACGGCCTGCGGCTCGGCGCCGACCACTACTTCGCGACCAGCGACCCCGAGACGTTCGAGCAGCTCGAGGGCCGCTTCGACCTGATCGTCAACACGGTCAGCGCGCCGATCGACGTCGACGCCTACCTGTCGCTGCTGACGATCGGCGGCACGCTGGTCAACGTCGGCGCCCCGCCGGAGCCGTTGCCGGTCAACGCCTTCAGCCTCATCGGCGGCCGTCGCTCGTTCGCCGGCTCGATGATCGGCGGCATCGCCGAGACCCAGGAGATGCTCGACTTCTGCGCCGAGCACGGGCTGGGCGCCGAGGTCGAGGTCATCTCGTCCGACCGGATCAACGACGCCTACGAGCGGGTGCTGGCGTCCGACGTCCGCTACCGGTTCGTGATCGACGCCTCGACCCTCGCCTGATCCCCTTGTGAGACAGAGCCTGCGGGCGCGTCCACCGATTCACGGTGGGCGCGCCCGTCGGCGTCTCTAGACCGTGAGCGGGCCGGCGACGTCGAGCCGGTCGTGCTCGATCAGCCAGCGCACCGACTCCAGCACGGCGGACGCCGCGTCGTACCTCGGCGCGTAGCCGAGCAGGGCGCTCGGCTTGTCGGTGCTCACGAAGTGACTGCGAGACAGGTGCTCCCAGCTCTGGTCCGCGAACTCCATCGTCGTCGCCTCGCGGAATGCGTCCCAGCTGACCGGGTGCAGGTCGGCCGTCTGACCGAACCAGCTCGCCGCGGTCTCGGCGTAGCCGCGGACCGTCAGCGCGGTGGGGGCCACCGCGTGGAAGTCCTCACCGGCCGCCTCGTCGCGGTGCTCGACGGCGAGCGCGAAGACCTGCGCGACGTCGTCGGCGTGCACGTGGTGCATCAGCTCGGCACCGATGCCCGGGACGGCGAGCGGCTGCCCGGCCGAGAGCGTGCGCCACACCGACGGGTCGAGGTTGCCGAGCGGGCCGATCGGCAGCCAGCCCTCCCCCACGATGTGCCCGGGGTGCACGGACGTCGTGGCGAACCCGGTCTCGGCGGTCTCGCGCTGCAGCATCCGGGCGATCGCGTCCTTCTGCGTGCCGTACTCACCGACCGCCGGCGTACCCCCGCCCTCGCGGATCGGCAGCTGCGTCGTCGGGCCGTACCGCCAGATCGAGCCGCAGTGCAGCAGGTGCCCGACCTCGCCGCGCAGCGCGTCGACCAGCGCCTGCGCCGAGTCGAGCGTGAAGCAGACCAGGTCGACGACGGCGTCCGGCTGCAGGTCGAGCACCGTGCGGCCGAAGGTGCCCTCGGCGTCCTGCTGCTCGCGGTCGGCGCGCACCTGCCGCACGCTCGCCCACTCGGGTGCGTCGGCGTACGCGGTGCTGCTGCCCCGGCTGACGTTGACCACCTCGTGCCCGGCGCGCACGAGGCGCGGCACGAGGTGGGTGCCGATGTGGCCGCTGCCCCCGACGACGACGATGCGCATGCTCGCACCCTGCCGCACGAGCCCGGCTCCCGCTCGATGACTTCTGTGCCGGTGCGCGGTCGTACCCTCGACCGCCCGACCTGGAGGAGACGACGTGGCTGACCCGACGTGGACGATCACCCCGGTGCAGGTCGCCGACCTGCTGGCGGCCGGCGAGCGGATGCCGGTCTGCGTGCACCTGCTCGAACGCGACGGGGTGCGCGTGCTCGTCGACACCGGCCTGACGCAGCTGCACCCCGCCGTCGCCGACATGGACCCGCGGCTCGTCCCCTGGACCGGCGCGGACGGCGTCGACCTCGCGACCGTCGACCACGTCGTGAACACGCACCTGCACTTCGACCACTGCGGCGGGAACCACCTCTTCGCCGGCACCCCGGTGCACGTGCAGCGCGCCGAGCTCGACGACGTCCGCACCGGAGCCGTCGCCACGATCCCCGAGTGGGTCGACGCGCCCGGCGTCGAGTACCGGCCGGTCGACGGCGAGCTCGAGCTGCTGCCGGGCCTGCGCCTCGTGCCCGCCCCCGGCCACACTCGCGGGTCCCAGGTCGTCGTCGTCCAGACGGCGGAGGGCCTCGAGGTCGTCGCGGGCGACACCTTCGTCTGGCACGGACAGGTCGACGAGCCCACCACCGAGGGGCAGCGGCTCGTGCTCGGCCTGGACCCCGTCGCGATCTGGATGTCGCACGAGCGGCAGCCCTGGCGCCCGGCCCAGGCCGACTGACCGACGCGGCGGGCACCGGGCGAGGAGTTCGGCGAGACTGTCGCGAGCGGGGTGTCGACCCCGCCTCGTGTCGCCCGAAGGGACCGCTGTGACCGGTACGACCGTGGTCGAGGGCGAGCAGGCGCCAGGCCCCGTGGAGCGGCCCGGGCCACCGCACGCCGTCCGCACCGGCCTCGTGCTGGCGGCGCTCGGGGTCGTGTTCGGTGACATCGGCACCAGCCCGCTGTACGCGCTCGAGACCGTGTTCTCGATCGACGGCGGCGCGGTGCGCCCCACTCCCGGCGACGTGTACGGCGTCGTCTCGCTCATGTTCTGGTCCGTCACGCTCATCGTGTCGGTGAAGTACGTCGGCGTCGTGATGCGCGCCGACAACGAGGGCGAGGGCGGGGTGCTCGCCCTGGCGGCGCTGGCCCGCCGGCTCTACAGCCAGCGGGGTGGGCGCTCGGGTGCGCTCCTGCTGGTCGGGGTCGTCGGGGTGTCGTTGTTCTACGGCGACTCCCTGATCACCCCGGCGATCAGCGTGCTGTCGGCGGTTGAGGGCCTGGAGGTCGCCGCCCCGAGCCTGAGCCACGTCGTCCTGCCCATCGCGGTCGTGATCGTGGTGCTGCTGTTCGCCGGACAGCGGTTCGGCACCGGCCGGGTGGGGCGGCTGTTCGGACCCGTCACCGTGCTGTGGCTGCTGGCACTGGCGGCCGGTGGCGTGTGGCGGGCGGCCTCCGAACCGCAGGTGCTCAAGGCGCTGTCGCCCACCTACGGGGCGGCCTTCGTCGTCGCGCACCCGGGCATCGCCTTCGTCGCGATGGGCGCGATCGTGCTCGTCATCACCGGGGCCGAGGCGCTGTACGCCGACATGGGGCACTTCGGCAGGCAGCCGATCCTGCGGGCCTGGTTCTTCCTCGTCTTCCCCGCACTCACGTTGAACTACCTGGGACAGGCGGCGCTGATCCTCGACCACCCCGGGGCCGAGCACGACCCGTTCTTCCTGCTCTACCCCGAGTGGGCGCGCCTGCCGGTCGTGGTGCTGGCGACCGCGGCGACGGTGATCGCCAGCCAGGCGGTGATCTCCGGGGCGTTCTCGCTGACGCGTCAGGCCATGCAGCTCGGGCTGCTGCCACCGCAGACGGTCAAGCAGACCTCCGAGCAGGAGGGCGGCCAGATCTACCTGCCGGGTCTCAACGCGCTGCTGCTCGTCGGGGTGCTGGTGCTCCTGCTCGCCTTCCGGTCGTCGGCGCGGCTGGCGACGGCGTACGGCGTCTCGGTGACCGGCGCCCTGGTCGTCGACACCGTGCTGCTGCTGCTGGTCGCACGCGTGCTGTGGGGCTGGCGGCCGTGGAAGCTGGCCCTCGCGGCCGTGGCGTTCGGCCTCGTCGAGGTGGTGTTCCTCGCGGCGAACCTGTCGAAGGTGGCCCACGGCGGCTGGCTGCCGCTGCTCATCGCGACGTCCGTGTTCGTGGTGATGACCACCTGGCGGCGCGGGCGCGAGATCGTCTCGGTCAACCGCCGGGCGAAGGAGGGCTCGCTCGCCGACTTCGTGGAGGAGGTGCGCGAGCGGAAGCTGCCGAGGGTGCCCGGCGTCGCCGTCTTCCCGCACCCCGGCAAGGACACGGTGCCGCTGGCGCTGCGGGCGAACACCGACCACAACCAGGTGCTGCACGAGTCGGTGATCATCGTGACGGTGGTCTCCGCGAACGTCCCGCACGTCCCCGCCGCAGAGCGCCTGACCGCCGACGACCTGGGACGCGCCGACGACGGCATCCAGCACCTGTCGATCCGGCTCGGCTTCTCCGACCAGCCCGACCTCCCCGCCGCGCTGCAGCAGGCCTGCGACGAATCGGTGCTGGAGAACGCCGTCCACGACATCAGCGACGCCTCGTACTTCGTCTCCCGCGGTGCCATCCGCCGCAGCCGCGCCCCCGGCATGCGCGGCTGGCGCAAGACGCTCTTCATCGGCCTGGCCCACAACGCCGCCGACCCCGCCGCCTACTTCGGCCTCCCCGGGAGCCAGACCGTCACGATGGGCAGCGACGTCGACGTGTGACCCCGGCGCCGACTGGTGCGTTATCCGATCTGATGACGTCGCGGGGTGGATCGAGACAGCCGTGCCGTCGTCGAGGGGCTGGCCGCTGCCCTCGCCGACAGCGGGCTGACCCAGGCGGAGCTCGCGACGGCGCTCGGCACGTCGCCGTCGCGGTTCTCGACGTACCGCACCGGTTCGACCATGCCGACCGCGGCGTTCTACCTCAGGGCGCTCCGGCTCGCCGCCGGCCTCCGTGCCGCCCGGTCCAGCGGCTGGATGACCCCGCAGTCCACGGTGCGCGAGGTGCGTCAGGCCCTGCGCGACGGCGACGCCGTGTGGGCGCTCAAGCTGGTGCTGCAGGCCCGCGACCACGTGCGCGAGGTGCTGCACGAGGACGACGCAGCGGCCGATGCCTGGCACGCCGTCCCGCGCAGCACGGGCAGCCGCGAGTGGGACGCGCTCCTCGCGGCGCTGGTCGAGCACGAGTTCGTGGCGACTGACCGAGAACCTCCGCGCTGGACCGAAGTCGACCCTGGTGACGAGCGGCCGCAGGTCGACTTCGTGCTCCCGAGCCTCCTCCTGGGCGTTGACGAGATCCGCGCGACGACGCCGACGTGGCTCGCGGCCCACGGCGTCTTCGCGGCCGAACGCGACCTGACCACCGCATGAGCGCCGTCGAGCTCGGGCGGCCCAGATCGAGCGCCTCCTGGAGGCGCTCGGCGAGCGGCTTCGAGCCCCCGGTGTCGCCGCCAGCGTGTACGTCGTCGGGGGCGCAGCCATCCCGGTCACGGTTCGCGACGGCCGCCGCACCGTCGACGTGGACGCCGTCGTCTCGGACCACGTCGTCCGGGAGGAGGCCCGTGCGCTGGCCGAGCAGCGGGCGCGGCCGCCGAGCTGGCTCAACGAGAGCGCCAGGGCGTGGGTGCCGCCACGATCTGCTGCGGCCGAGCGGCCGCCGAGCGCTCCCGGCCTCACCGTGCACCGGGCGCCGGTGGAGCACCTCCTGGCGATGAAGCTCGTCGCGCTCCGACCCCAGGACGCACCGGACGTCGTCGCGCTGGCGGAACGCCTCGAGCTCGGCGAGGACCCAGCGTCCTACCAGCAGCTCCTGCGACGCGTGTACCGGGACGACGACGTCCTACAGATCCTGCTCGGGGTGCCGTTCGACGACGTGGCCGACGAGGCGCTGCGCCGTGGCGAGACCGCGGTGCGCCTGCTGCTGCAGGAGCGGCAACGAGTCACACGTTGAAGCGGAACTCCACGACATCGCCGTCGGCCATGACGTAGTCCTTGCCCTCGATGCGCACGCGGCCCTTGGACTTGGCCTCGGCCATGGAGCCGAGCTGGTCGAGGTCGTCGAAGGAGACGACCTCGGCCTTGATGAAGCCGCGCTGGAAGTCGGTGTGGATGACGCCAGCGGCCTGGGGGGCGGTCCAGCCCTTGTGGATCGTCCAGGCGCGCGACTCCTTCGGACCTGCCGTCAGGTAGGTCTGCAGGCCGAGGGTGTCGAAGCCGATGCGGGCGAGCTGGTCGAGGCCCGACTCGTCCTGGCCGATGCCGGCGAGCAGCTCGGCGGCCTCCTCGGCGTCGAGCTCGGCGAGCTCGGACTCGACCTGCGCGTCGAGGTAGATCGCCTCGGACGGCGCCACCAGGTCGCGCAGCTCGGCCTGCTTGGCGGTGTCGGCGAGGCCGGCCTCGTCGAGGTTGAACACGTAGAGGAACGGCTTCGCGGTGAGCAGCGACAGCTCGCGCAGGTCGTCCAGCTCGATGCCCGCCTTCGCGGCGCCGGCGTAGAGCGTGGTGCCGCCCTCGAGCAGCTGCTGCGCGGCCTGCGCCGCGGCCAGCACCTTCGGGTCGGCCTTCTTGCCGCGCACCTCCTTCTCGAGGCGCGGCACGGCGTTCTCGAGCGTCTGCAGGTCGGCGAGGATCAGCTCGGTGTTGATCGTCTCGATGTCGGACGCCGGGTCGACGCGACCGTCGACGTGCACGACGTCCGGGTCGTCGAAGGCGCGGATGACCTGGCAGATCGCGTCGGCCTCGCGGATGTTGGCGAGGAACTTGTTGCCCAGGCCCTCGCCCTCGCTCGCGCCCTTCACGATGCCGGCGATGTCGACGAACGACACGGTGGCGGGCAGGATCTTGGCGCTGCCGTGGATCTCGCTCAGCCGGTCGAGGCGCTTGTCGGGCAGCGGCACGACCCCGACGTTCGGCTCGATGGTCGCGAACGGGTAGTTCGCCGCCAGCACGTCGTTCTTCGTGAGGGCGTTGAACAGGGTGGACTTGCCGACGTTGGGCAGTCCGACGATGCCGATGGTGAGGGCCACGAAGACAAGATCCTACCGGCGGTCGACGGCCACCACGTACGAGCCGTCGCCCACCTCGCCGTCCCAGCCGCCCCAGCGGTGCACCGCGGTCAGGCCGGACGCCGCGCACCACGCCGCGTAGTCGGCCTCCGTCACGTGCCGGTCGGCCGCGAACCCGACCACGAGCAGACCGCCGGGCCGCAGCACCGTCGCGAGCGCCGCGACCGCCCGCTCCTCGGTGCCCGGCGCGAGGTACACGACGACGTTGCCGGGCGCGGCGACCAGGTCGTACCCGTCGCCCGCGAGCGCCGGCGCGTCGAGCAGGTCGCCGAGCACCCACCGGACGTCGACCCCGGCGCTGGCCGCGTCGCGCTCGGCCTCCGCGAGCATCGAGGCGTCGACGTCGAGCCCGGTGACGTCGTACCCGCGGCGGGCCAGCTCGACCGCGACCCGACCGGTGCCGCACCCGGCGTCGAGCACCCGGGCGGGCGTCGGCACGAGGGCGCCGAGGGCGTCCGCCTCGCCGTGCACGGCACCGCCTGCGGCGTGCAGCCGGCGGATGCGCTCGGCGTACACGGCGCCGCGCGTGCCGCCGGTCTCGGCGATCCAGCGGGTGGTCGGGTGCGACATGCCGCCGACCCTACGAGGGTCGCCGGGGTTGTCGGTGGGGCCTGGCACGGTGTGCCGCATGACGATCCTGGTGGCGGCCCTGTGCCTGCTGGCCGGTGCGCTGGTCGGTGTGCTGGTCACCCGCTCGTGGGCCGCTGCGCGCGCAGCCGGTCTGGTGGCCGAGCGCGAGCTGCTGCGCGAGCGCGTGGTCGACCTCGAGGCCGACGTCGGGCGCGACCGCGAGCTGGCGGCCGTGCTGGGGCCGCTGCGCGACGGGCTGCAGCGCGTCGAGCGGCAGGTGGGGGTGCTCGAGCGCGACCGCACCGAGCAGTTCGCCCGGCTCGGTGAGCAGCTGAGCGCGGTCGCCTCGGGCGGCGAGGCGCTGCGCGAGCAGACGTCGGCGCTGACCGGTGCGCTGCGCTCGTCGGGCACCCGCGGGGTGTGGGGCGAGGTGCAGCTGCGCCGGGTCGTCGAGCACGCCGGCATGCTCGCGCACGTCGACTTCGAGGAGCAGGCGTCCGCACCCGGTCCGCACGGCCGCACGGTGCGGCCCGACCTGCTGGTGCGCCTGCCCGGCGGCAAGCAGCTGGTGGTCGACGCGAAGGCGCCGCTCGCGTCCTTCCTCGACGCCGCGGGCGCCGACGACGCCGAGCGCGCTGCGCTGCTCGCCGCCCACGCCAGGGCGTTGCGCGGGCACGTCGACGCGCTGGCCGCGAGGGGCTACTGGCAGGCGTTCACGCCGACTCCCGAGATGGTGGTCTGCTTCGTGCCGGCCGACGCCGTGCTGGCGGCGGCGCTCGACGCCGACCCCGGCCTGCACGAGCACGCGATGAGCCAGCGGGTGGTGCTGGCCTCCCCCGCCACGCTGATGGCGCTGCTGCGCACCGTCGCCTTCACCTGGCAGCAGGACGCGCTGGCCGGCAACGCCCGCGAGCTGTTCGAGGTCGGCCGCGAGCTGTACGTGCGGCTCGGCAGCCTGGGCGCCCACGCCACGAAGCTCGGCCGCTCGCTCGCTCGTGGGGTCGAGGACTACAACGCCATGATCGGTGCGCTCGAGCGGCGGGTGCTGGTGTCGGCCCGGCGCATGCACGACCTGGGGCTGAGCCACGACCCGCTCGACGAGCTGTCGGTGCTCGACGCCGTTCCGCGCCTGGTCACGGCGTCCGAGCTGCTCGATGACGACCGGCTGGTCAACGGCACCCCGGCCGACGACGGGCAGCCGCCTGCCGCGGGGCGCAGCGCGTGAGGCTAGATCGACGCGAGGGGCAGCGAGCGCCCCGCCGCCACCGTCTCGGGGCGGCCGGCTGCCTTCAGGTCGCGGCGCAGCTCGCGCGGCAGCTGGAAGAGCAGGCTCTCCTGGGCGGAGGTGACCTCCTCGACGGCGCCGTAGCCGCGCTCGGCGAGGTAGGCGAGCACGTCCCGCACCAGCACCTCGGGCACGCTCGCCCCGCTCGTCACGCCCACCGTGGTGACGCCGTCCAGCCAGGTCTCGTCGATCTCGTCGGCGTAGTCGATCAGGTACGAGGCGCGCGACCCGTGCTCGAGCGCCACCTCGACCAGCCGCACCGAGTTCGACGAGTTGCGCGAGCCCACGACGATCATCAGCTCGGACTGCGGCGCGATCTCCTTCACCGCCACCTGGCGGTTCTGGGTGGCGTAGCAGATGTCGTCGCTGGGCGGGTCCTGCAGGTTCGGGAAGCGCGCCTTCAGCCGTCGCACCGTCTCGAGCGTCTCGTCGACCGACAGCGTGGTCTGCGACAGCCACACCAGCCGCTCGGGGTCGCGCACCACGATCGTGTCGGCGGCGTCCGGTCCGTCGACGAGCTGCACGTTGTCGGGCGCCTCGCCGGCGGTGCCGACGACCTCCTCGTGGCCCTCGTGACCGATGAGCAGGATCTCGAAGTCGTCGCTGGCGAACCGGCGCGCCTCGTTGTGCACCTTCGTGACCAGCGGGCAGGTCGCGTCGATCGTGCGCAGCTGCAGCCGCAGAGCGTCCTGGTGCACCGTCGGCGCCACGCCGTGCGCCGAGAACACGACCGTCGCGCCCTCCGGCACCTCGTCGGTCTCGTCGACGAAGATCGCCCCGCGCTGCTCGAGCGTGCGCACGACGTGCACGTTGTGCACGATCTGCTTGCGCACGTAGACCGGGGCGCCGTAGAGGTCGAGCGCCTGCTCGACGGCCTGCACGGCTCGGTCGACGCCGGCGCAGTAGCCACGCGGTGCAGCGAGCAGGACGCGCTTGGCGGTGTCGGTCACGTACCCATGGTAAGCGTTCGCGTGCGTAGGCTGCACCGGTGAGCGCAGCACCCGGCGGACGGCAGCTGCCCGAGCGCGCCCTCGACACCACGCCCGAGCAGCCGTGGCCGGTGCGGCTGCTCAGCGCCAAGATCAGCGACTACGTCGACCGCATGCCCCCGGTGTGGGTCGAGGGGCAGGTGGTGCAGCTCACGAAGCGTCCCGGCACCACCACCGCCTACCTGACCCTGCGTGACGCCGACGTCGACTTCTCGCTGCAGGTCAGCGCGCACTGGCGGGTGCTCGCCGCGATGGACGTCGGGCTGACCGAGGGCGCCCGGGTCGTGGTGCACGCCAAGCCGTCGTACTGGGTCAAGCGCGGCACCCTCACCCTGCAGGCCGACGCGATCCGCCCGGTGGGCGTCGGCGAGCTGCTCGCCCGCATCGAGCACCTCAAGCGGGTGCTGGCCGCCGAGGGCCTGCTCGCCGCCGACCGCAAGCGCCCGCTGCCGTTCCTGCCCGAGGTGGTCGGCCTGGTCTGCGGCCGGGCCAGCGCCGCCGAGCGCGACGTCGTCGAGAACGCCCGCCGCCGGTGGCCTGCCGTCCGCTTCGCCGTGCGACAGGTCGCCGTCCAGGGACCGAACGCCGTGACCCAGGTGACAGCGGCGCTGCAGGAGCTCGACCGCAACCCGGACGTCGACGTGATCATCATCGCCCGCGGCGGCGGCGCGCTCGAGGACCTGCTGCCGTTCAGCAACGAGACCCTCGTGCGGGCGGTCGTCGCGGCCCGCACCCCGGTGGTCAGCGCGATCGGCCACGAGGTCGACACCCCGCTGCTCGACCTCGTCGCCGACGTCCGCGCCTCGACACCGACCGACGCCGCCAAGCTCGTGGTGCCCGACGTCGCCGAGCAGCTCGCCGGCATCGAGGCCGCCCGCGCCCGGCTGCGGCACGCCGTCGGTGCGCGGGTGCGGCACGAGCAGGCGGTGCTCGACGCGCTGCGCTCGCGGCCGGTGCTGGCCGAGCCGACCGTGGTCGTCGACGCGATGCAGCACCAGGTCGAGGCAGCCCGCGACCGGGCCCGCCGCACCCTCGCGCACCGCCTCGACCGAGCCGGCGACGAGGTGCGGCACCTCGCCACCCAGGTGCGGGCGCTGTCACCCGCCGCGACGCTCGAGCGCGGCTACGCCGTGGTCCAGCACCAGCAGGGCCGGGTGCTGCTCGACCCCGACCTGGTCGAGACGGGCGAGCGCCTGCGCATCCGGCTGGCGCACGGCGTGCTGCACGCGCGCGCCGAGGCGGACGACGCAGCCGCACCGGCCGAGCCGGGACCCGCCGCAGCGCCGAAGCCGGCTCGCAGCCGCGCCCGCCGCACCTGACGCCGCACCCGGCAGACCTGACACCGGACCCGGCAGACCTGACACCGGACCCGGCAACTCGAGGGCGCGACCCGGCGGCGCACCACGGGCGTGCGAAGACCAGGGCCCGCGGGCTCAGACCGGGAAGTACGCGCCGCCGCGAAGGTCCTCGACCAGCGTGGGTCCGGTCGGCGTCCAGCCGAGCAGCTTGCGGGTGTGCTCGCTCGAGGCACCGAGGTCCATGCCGAAGAACCCACCGATCCAGCCGAAGTGCTCGCCGGCGGCGTCCGGCGCGACGCTGCGCACCGGCAGGCCCAGCCCCGCACCGATGGCCTCGGCGACCTCACGGGTGGGGATGCCCTCCTCGGCCACGACGTGCAGCCGGCTGCCTGCGGGAGCGACGTCGAGGGCGAGCGCGACGAGCCGCGCGGCGTCCGAGCGGTGCACGGCGGCCCAGCGGTTGGCGCCGTCGCCGACGTACGCCGAGACGCCCTGCCGGCGTGCGACGTCGACCAGCACCGAGACGAAGCCGTGGTCGCCGGTGCCGTGCACGGTGGGCGCGAAGCGCAGGGCGATGCTGCGCACCCCGCGGTCGGCGTACGACAGCGTGAGGTTCTCGGTGCCGCCGCGCATCGCGGTCGGGCCGTCGAAGGGCGAGCGGTCGTCCTCGGTCGCCAGCCGTCCGGAGGCGAGCCCGGCCGCGCCGGACGCCAGCAGCAGCGGCCGGTCCGAACCCTCCAGCTCGTCGAGGAGCGTCTCGACAGCCTGCCGCTCCGCGCGGTTCGTGCCCACCGGGTCGGTGAAGTCGTGCTTGTTGGCCAGGTGCAGCACGGCGTCGGCGGCTGCGGCCCCGGCGCGCAGGCCGTCGAGGTCGTCGAGGTCGCCTCGCCGCACGCTCGCGCCGGCAGTGACGAGCCGCTCGGCCGAGGCGCCGGACCGGGCCAGGCCCTCGACCTGGTGACCGGCGGCGAGCAGCTGCTCGACCGAGGCGGAGCCGATCCAACCGGATGCTCCGGTGACGAACACGCGCATGGTGGTGCCCTTCTGAGGATGGAGTGCAGTGAAGTCAGGGACTGACATGGACGCTACACCGACATGTCAGTGCCTGTCATCAGTACGCTGGTCGCCATGAGCCGCTGGGAACCGGGTGCGCGCGAGCGCCTGCAGACGGCTGCGCTCGAGCTGTACGCCGAGCAGGGCTTCGAGCAGACCACCGTGGCCGACATCGCCCGGCGCGTCGGCCTCACCGAGCGCACCTTCTTCCGGCACTTCGCCGACAAGCGCGAGGTGCTCTTCCACGGTCAGGACGCGCTGACCCAGGCGTTCCTCGACGGCGTCGTCGCGGCGCCCGAGGGGTCCTCCCCCATGCAGCTCGTCGTGTCGGCGCTCGAGTCGTCGACCGGCTGGTTCCCTGACGAGCGCCGTGCCCACTCGCGGCAGCGGCAGGCGGTCATCGACGCCCACCCCGGTCTGCAGGAGCGCGAGCTGCTGAAGCTGGCTGCGCTCGGCACCACCCTGACGGAGGCCCTGCGAGCGCGCGGGGTCGGCGACCCGGCGGCCCGGCTGGCGGCCGAGTTCGGCGTCACCGTGTTCGGCGTCGCCTTCACCCAGTGGCTGGCGGACGGCGAGGAGCGGTCGATGGGCGAGCTGCAGACCGCCGCGCTGCGCGAGCTCGGCGCCATGACCGCGGCGCTGCCAGACACTTCTCGCTGACGGCCCCTCACGGGTCGAGCCGGACCGCTCCGGTGCGCAGCCTCACGTGGCGCCGGCACCCTTCGAGGGGCGTGCAACCCCATGGGACGGTGCGCCAGCCGACTTCACGTGGCGCGCGACCGGGGGCCAGCGCGCGGGGCCAGCGCGCCGAGCCGCAGCGTCTTCGTCTCGCTCGCCGCCGCAGCCTCAGGTGGCGCCGGCACCCTTCGAGCGGCGTGCAACCCCAGGGAAGGGTGCGCCAGCCGACTTCACGTGGCGCGCTGCACGAAGCGGGCGGGGTGCGAGGGGTGGCTGTGGGTGGGCGCGGCTAGGGTCTCGGGCGTGCCGAGGGCCACGCCGAAGACCGACCCGCTCGCCGACCTGTCGTACGAGCAGGCTCGCGACGAGCTGCTCGACGTCGTGCGGCGGCTCGAGGCGGGCGGCACCAGCCTGGAGGACTCGCTGGCGCTGTGGGAGCGGGGCGAGGCGCTGGCGGCCCGCTGTCAGACGTGGCTCGACGGCGCGCGCGAGCGGCTCGACGCGGCGCACGGCAGCCAGCCCGCCCTGCTCGACGACGAGGACGACCTCGGCGACGCGGACGACGACACCGCCGAGGACGACGAGGACGACGAGGACGACGACGACCCGGCCTCGGACGAGACCTGACGCGAGGCGGCGGGCGCACCCCGACGCGACCCCGGCGTCACGGCAGCCGTCACGGATGCGGCGGGCGTCAGGACGGGCCGGGGGTCAGGGCAGCGGGCGCAGGCTCTGGGCGAGCTGCCCGAGCTCGTCGAAGCCGGCGGTGCCGGTGACCACGGTGGTGACGCCGCCGCTGGTGCTGACCAGGCTGTTCTGCACCTTGTCGGTGCGCACGTAGCGGGTCCAGGTGCGGCCGACGAGGTCGACGGTGCCGGCGGTCGGGGCGCGGTTCGTCTGCGCGCGCACCCACTCGGCGGGGGCGTCCTGGCCCTGCTCGACGGCGGCGTACTGGTCGCTCGAGGTCTGGTAGCCCGCGTGCCAGGTGAGCACGCCGGCGGTCGAGCGGGTGGTGCGCACGCTCGTGGCGCGCCAGTCGCTCGGCAGGCCGGTCGGCACCGACGGCGTGAAGTCGACCTGCTCGGCCGCCGCGACGGCACCGCGCGCGACGTCGACCGGGGGCTGCACGACCGAGTTGGTGCGCGGCACGAGGAGCAGCACGACGGCGACGGCGCCGAGCACGACGAGCATCGAGATGACCATCGACTGCCAGTTCGAGCGGCGGCGCTCGGTGCGCCGCTCGGCCCGCAGCTGCTCTGGGTCGCCGACGACGCCGGTCAGCACCTCGCGGCGCCGCCCGTGCCCGGCTGCTGGTTCGCTCACGCCCCCATCGTCCCTGATCGGCGGCGTCCGGGCGCAACTCGGGTGCTGGGGCGGCCCGATAGGCTCCCCGCGTGACCGACCTCTCCCCTGCTGTGCAGCAACCGTTCTTGGTGGTCGGCGAGGCGCTCGTCGACGTCGTCGACCGCACGGCCCTCGGTGACAGCGAGCCGCAGCGCCACCCGGGCGGCTCCCCGCTCAACGTCGCGGTCGGTCTGGCCCGGCTCGGCCACGTGGCGCGCTTCGCGACCCGCATCGGCGACGACGCGGACGGCGCGGCGGTGCGCGCGCACGTCGAGCACGACGGGGTGCGGCTCGAGCCGGGCTCGCTGGTGCCGGGGCGCACGGCCACCTCGACCGCCGTGCTCGACACCTCCGGCGCGGCGCAGTACGAGTTCGACATCGTGAACGAGCTGCCCGCGATCGACCCCACCGGTGCGGCCCACCTGCACACCGGCTCGATCGGTGCGGCGCTGCGCCCGGGCCGCGACACCGTGCGCGCGGCGGTGCTGGCCGCGCGGGGCACGGCGGTCACCACGTCGTACGACCCCAACCTGCGCCCGCGCATCATCGGCCCGGCCGACGACGAGCGACCCGGCGTCGAGGAGCTCGTGGCGGCGTGCGACGTCGTGAAGGCGAGCGACGAGGACCTGGCGTGGCTCTACCCCGGCGAGGAGGTCGCGGCGGTGCTGGCGCGCTGGGCGCGGCTCGGCCCGGCGCTCGTCATCGTCACCCGCGGCGACGAGGGCGCGCTCGCGGCCCGGGCCGCCGCACCCGACGACGCGCTCGCCGTC